>JAVWBZ010000018.1:9251-10775 GCA_036649255.1 Bacteroidales bacterium | reverse complement strand
GATCCATGGGCAGGTTCTTATTACGTGGAAACCTTGACCCATTTAATTGCTCATCGTGCGTGGGAACATATTCAGGAAATTGAATCTTTGGGCGGCATGGCAAAAGCAATTGAAACCGGTATTCCTAAAATGAGAATTGAAGAAGCTGCTGCTCGCAAACAAGCTAAAATTGATTCGGGAGTAGAATCTATTGTGGGTGTTAACAAATATAGACTGGATAAAGAAGATCCTATTGAAACGTTGGAAGTGGACAATACTGCTGTTCGGGAGGCTCAACTTAAACGTTTGGCAAAATTGAAAGCAGAACGAAATAAGGAAGAAGTGCAAGCCGCTTTGGATGCTATTACCCAATGTGCCGAAACGGGAAAAGGTAATCTATTGGCCCTTTCTGTGGATGCGGCTCGTAAACGTGCTTCTTTGGGTGAAATTTCATATGCAATGGAAAAAGTTTTCGGTCGTTATAAAGCAAAAATTAATTTGATTACAGGCGTGTACAGTTCAGAACAAAAAAATAATGAAGCTTTCAAACAAGCTTGCCAAATGGCTGACAGGTTTGCAGAGGAAGAAGGACGTCGTCCTCGTATTATGATTGCCAAAATGGGACAAGATGGCCATGACCGCGGAGCAAAAGTAGTATCTACAGGTTATGCCGATATAGGTTTTGATGTGGATATGGGGCCATTGTTTCAAACACCGGCTGAAGCTGCCAAACAGGCAGTGGAAAACGATGTGCATGTTTTAGGCGTTTCTTCCCTGGCTGCCGGGCATAAAACATTAGTGCCACAAGTAATAGAAGAACTTAAAAAATTGGGACGTGAAGATATTATTGTGATTGTAGGTGGAGTCATTCCTCCTCAAGATTACGATTTTTTGTATAAGGCAGGAGCTGCTGCCATTTTTGGTCCCGGATCCAAAATTAGCGATTGTGCCATCAAAATATTGGAAATTCTGATGGATTAAAATAAGTTCAGTTTAAATAAAAAAAGAGATTCACTTTTTTTCATGATGAAATTAGTGAATCTCTTTTTTTTGACCGATTTCAAAAGAAATAAGTCATTTATGAGAATGGAAATAGCTCTATTTTAACTCTTTTGCTAAACGTTCGGTTAATAGAGGAACTACTTTGTTAACATCTCCTACGATACCTAAGTCGGATACATTGAAAATAGGAGCATATTTATCTTTGTTGATGGCAATGATAAAATCAGACTCTTCCATGCCGGCCAAGTGTTGGATCGCACCTGAAATGCCAATAGCAAAATAGAGGTCGGGACGTACAGTATTTCCGGTTTGTCCCACTTTACGTTCATGAGGAATGATGCCGGCATCTACTACGGCACGTGAAGCCGAAACTTGTGCATTTAAAACATTGGCTAATGCCTCTAATTTATTGAAACCTTCTTGATTTCCAACACCTCTACCCCCTGAAACCAAAATTTTAGCTTCTGTAATATCTACTTTTCCTTTGTCTTCTTTTACATTTTTCAGAAGACGTACTTTAAATTTGGAATTGTCAAAAGTGGG
>JAVWBZ010000018.1:0-9241 GCA_036649255.1 Bacteroidales bacterium | reverse complement strand
AAATCAATGATCGTTCCTTTTCTGGAAGCATCTCTGTCTATTTTTTGCATTACACCCGGACGAACGGTTGACATTTGTGGACGGTGTTCGGTACACATAATGGTAGCCATTAAATTACCCCCGAAAGCGGGGCGTGTCATCATTAGTTCTCCCTCTTCCGAAATTTCCAAACGAGTACAGTCGGCCGTTAAACCGGTGGCTATTCTGGCAGATAATCGTGGTCCCAGATCTCTGCCAATGGTGGTAGCTCCGATTAATACGATACTGGGCTTATATTCGCTGATTACTTGATAGATTGCTTGCGAATACTGTTCGGTCAAATAATCTTTTAATTCGGGAGCGTCTATGCAAATAACTTCATCGGCGCCATATTCGATCAACATTTGAGCTTGATAACTAATTTGATAACCCGGAAAAATGGCAACTACTTTTTCATTTAAAGCAGTGGCCAAATCTCTTGCTTTTCCCAATAACTCTAACGCAACAGATTGTATTTCGCCGTCTCTTTGCTCAATAAAAACATATACATTTTTAAAATTTTTCTTTTCCATTTTATCTTTTGTTTGATTAATTCTTTTTTGAAAGATCATTCCGTGTTATTTCTAATTTTCTTGATTTGAAACAAGTAAACCGGCTTTGTTTGCTGAGTGTTCATGTTGCCTTGTTTATGTTCCAAAATTAGGAATTTTGGAGTGACTGTAATAGATAAAGAACGTGTTTATCTGAACTTTACCTCTATCCGGTGCAGCTTTAGATGATAAATTTCTCTTTTAATTTACTCACAATAATTCCTACAGCTTCTTCGGCATCTACTTCAAAAACTTCGCCTGCTCCTTTTTGAGCTTTAGTAAAAGATTTTTTCACTCTGGTAGGAGAGCCTGAAAGCCCTAATTTAGTTTCGTCAACATTGATTTTGTCGGCACCCCAAATTTCCACTTCTTTATCAAAAGCATCCATAATACCCAATACGGTCATATAACGTGCCTGGTTGGCAGAAGCCAAAACGGTAAGAATACAAGGAGCTTCCACTTCCAAAATTTGATAACCTTCTTCGGTCTCTTTTTTGATGGTAAGTGTTTTATTTCCGTCAAAAGTCAGATCGGTTACATAAGATATTTGAGGAAGTTGAAGATGTTCAGCCATTTGCGGCCCTACTTGGGCAGTGTCCCCGTCAATGGCTTGTCGTCCGGCGATGATCAGGTCGTGATCAATACATCTTAAAGCTCCGGCCAAAGCATTGGAAGTGGCCAATGTGTCGGCACCGGCAAATTTACGATCTGTGAGTAAGATGGCACGATCAACTCCCATGGCAAAGGCTTCGCGAAGAATGGCTTCTGCTTGGGGAGGCCCCATGGTAATAACGGTAACATGTGCATGGTATTGATCTTTAAGGCGTAAAGCCATTTCAAGTCCACCTTTGTCGTCAGGGTTCATAATGCTGGGAACTCCGTCACGAATTAAAGTACCTGTAGCCGGATTAATTTTAATTTCTGTGGTATCCGGAACCTGTTTTATACATACTACTATTTTCATAAATTACTTTCTTTCAGATTGTTTTAAAATAAAAATTAATATTCTGCGGCTGTTTATTTAAACAACTTTCCTGCAATCACCATTCGTTGAACTTCGGAAGTTCCCTCGTAAATTTCGGTGATCTTGGCATCACGCATCATCCTTTCAACCGGATATTCACGGGTATATCCGTATCCTCCATGAAATTGAACGGCTTTGGTGGTTACTTCCATTGCCGTTTCGGCTGCAAAAAGTTTGCACATCGCGGCATCTACTGAATAGGGAAGACCACAGTCTTTTTTATAGGCGGCCGAACGAACCAGTAAACGAGAGGCTTGTACCTTGGTCTCAAGATCAGCCATTTGAAATTGTGTGTTTTGGAAAGCAGCAATGGCTCTGCCAAATTGTTTGCGTTCTTTTGTATATTTAATTGTTTCATCCATAGCGCCTTGTGCAATCCCCAAAGCTTGTGAGGCAATCCCTATACGACCTCCATCCAAGGTTTTCATAGCAATCCCGAATCCTTTACCCAAAACTCCTAAAAGATTTTCTTTCGGTATTTCGCAGTTTTCGAAAATTAATTCACAAGTGGCAGAACCTCTAATTCCTAGTTTTTTTTCCTTTTTCCCGATGCTGAAACCAGGCATTCCTTTCTCTACAATAAAAGCTGAGATTCCTTTGGTGCCTAATGATTTGTCTGTCATTGCCATCACAATATAAACATGTGCATAACCGGCATTGGTGATAAAAATCTTGGATCCGTTTAAAATCCATTTGTCACCTGCATCCACGGCTGTGGTTTGTTGCATGGCGGCATCGGTACCGGCATTGGGTTCTGTAAGGCCGAAAGCCCCAATCCATTCTCCGGAAGCCAACTTGGGCAAATATTTCATCTTTTGCTCTTCCGTTCCGTTTTCCATGATAGGAGCAATGCATAAAGAAGTGTGGGCGGAAACAATTACACCGGTAGTAGCACAAACGCGGGATAATTCTTCCACGGCCATGCTGTAAAGTTGGTTCGTGCCGCCTTGTCCCCCATATTGCTTGGGTACGGGAATCCCCATCAATCCGATTTTCGACATCTTTTCCACAGTTTCCATTGGAAATCTTTCTTCCTCATCTACTTCGGCGGCCAATGGTTTTACCTCTTTTTCTGCAAATTCTCTGATCATCTGCAAGAAAAGTTCTTCTCTTTTTGTTAAGCTAAAATCCATAATTTAATTCGTTTCTTTATATTTATATATTTATTAGTTTCCTTCAAAAGAAAGTTTGCAAAAATAAGATTTTATTTCGTATAAAACCAGCCCAAGTAAACTAAAAGCTATGTTTGAATTTATTTCATTCTTTTGAACACTTTCGCTTTCTGCTTCTATATCGAATGTTGGTTCGTGTTCAAAATTCTTGCTTACTACTCCTTTCGCTTTGATTTTTACTTTCGGTTCAGAAGTGAAAATAAAATGAAACGGAAATTAGGATGCGGTGAAGAGTTCCCCAACAAAACGATGGTGGCTGAATAACGACAACATTCTGTTGGTTGCAGTTTTAAGAATCTATGATTCTGGGAATAAAATGCAAAATGACAATAGGAACTGTTGATACTGATGATTTCGAACGAAAAAAAACTAAACAAGTGTTCTAAATGGAGTTTACTGTAAACGATTTTGAATTTTTATTTATGTAAAATATTGAAAATGAGGTTGTAAAAATATTTTTTGGAAAAGAATTGTAATAAATAAAAAAAGTATATCTTTGCACTCTCAAAATCCAAAGCGGATGTGGCGTAATTGGTAGCCGCGCTAGACTTAGGATCTAGTGCCGAGAGGCGTGGGGGTTCGAGTCCCTTCATCCGCACAAGTAATGAAAATCACTGTTTTAGAATCAAAAGAACAGTGATTTTTTTATTGAGATATTTTTTTCGTTTTTTTAAAGTAAAAAAGTCAACTCAAAATTTGCAAAAGAAACTTTAGTTAGTTTTCTTGGCTTTTGGAAGAAACAAAAATGTGAATTTATTGTTTTTATTTTCATCTACCATTGCTTCTCCACTTATTTTTTAATATTATACATTTGCTATATCTGTTAAATCGCATCTTAAGACAAAATGGATATTGTTTATTGTGTCCAAAAATTTTCTTTATGCTGATCTCTAAATTTGCAATTAAATAAATACCCATTTTTATGAAAAATGCCTCCTCCTTTTACTGTGTTTTGAAGTTTCTGTTTTCTCATCATGTTCCTTTTTAATTATATTATTATGCCATATAAATAAATAGCATAATAATTAAAGTAAAATATAGAAATAAGCATAAATTAAGTTTAAAATAGCACAAATTACGTTAATTAAATAAGTTGTAACCATGAAAACAATTTTAGAAATATTGAAATTACAAGGAAAGAAAAAGAGATTAAACAGGTAATTATAGTTAATAATTTGGAGGTAATACAAAGGATATATTCAAATTATCATTAATCAAAGTCGGGAAAATTCATACTTGTGATTATCGCAGATTACAAATACTTGAAATGTTTTTGTAGAGGATTTATTACTTGGCCGGGAAATAAATACCGGAAGAACGAAGTTGTTGTGTTAATTGCAGGGAAAAGGACGATGTTATACGTAATCTAATTGCATAAAATATGAAGAAAAAGAAAATAAATTTACGATGGGATTATTATTGCTTTCTGTAGCTGCAATAGCTGCATTCAAATTATTATTCAATAATAAAAAAAAGGATAGTTTTTCAAATGATGCTATCATAAAAAATTATCTTGTTGAAGATTATTCTAATAAAAAAAGTTTAAAAAAAACTATTACAAGAAGGATCAATAAAATTATTAATGATTATAAATGCCTATCGTTTAAAATAGGCAAAACGGCATCAACCAATGAAAGACAGAAAGCGCATTTTGATAAATATGATAAATTGATTCTTTTGTATAAATCAGAAGATTGTGTTATGATTGAAGAGCTTGAATCTTATTATAATGAAAAATATATCAAGCATAAAAAAAATGAGAACGTAGAAAGAGGTAGTGCTGGCAAAATGTCAGATATAGATCATTATTATTACTTGTATATAGTGTTGAAAACAAATACTTTAAAAAAATGATAAAAAAATAGTTTACCGATTTTCTCAAAATAAAGCTAACTCCAATTATCTTTCGGGTGTGCAGAGAATAAAACTGATAATTTTTTCTGTAAGAACTTCCTTTTTTCGGAGGATGTTATTTTATCTTCCCGTTAAGTTTAGGTATTCTTTTATTTTTACCTGATAATTTGTAAATGATTCAATGTAAAGATCTTGGCTGTTCTGAAAATGGGTTTGGGCTTCCAGTAGATCGGAAAGTTTGGTGGTTCCGGCTTCATAATAATCTTGGTTAAGACGTAAGTTTTCAGTAGAAGAGAGGATGGATTTTTTTGCTAATAAAACCTGGTTGTATGCTTCTTCCAACTCGTTCCAACTTTGTTCTATCTGTACCAACATCATTTCTAAAGCGTTTTGCTTTTCGTTTTCGGCAATCTGCTCGTTTAATTTCTGTTTTTTTATGGCATGCCCGCCTCCCCACCAATCCGTAATGGGAACGGAAATAGAGCCGAATACAACTCCGAAGTTATTTTTGGCAATGTCCATATCATAGCCCATATAACTTGCCCCGATGGCCGCTTTTGGAAGATGTTTTCCTATTTCCATCTTGGTTTGCAATTGTGCTGCTTTTACACTTCTATCTAAAAGTTGTTTCTCTGTTCTATTGGCCAACCCGTCTTCGGGATTTATATAAAAATTCTGAGGTTGTTCAAGCGGCATGAGCGTATCGTAGGAAATGGAAAACTCTCTTTCGGAAATGCCCGAGTATTGTCGTAATAACATTTTGCAGATTTTGATCCCATTTTCTATTTTTAGTTTGCCGCTGGAAAGTTCCTGGTGTTTCATTTCAATGGTAAGAAGATCATTGGGTTTTATCACACCGGCTTCTACTGCTGTTTCGGCATCTTTTTTAATATTCCCGATTTGTTCTTCTATAACGGTAATGGTTTTTAGTTTTTCCTGCAAGTTGATAATTTGCCAGAAATACTCCTCTACTTTTTGGCTTACTTCGTTTTGGGAAAGTTTAAGTTGTAATTGATTGGCTTCAATTCCCACTTTTGCTAATTTATTTCCATATACGATTTGTAAACCGTAAAAAACAGGTTGAATGGCGGTTACAGCTCCCATCATGCCTTGATCTAATATTTGCAGGGGGATCGTGGGAATTTGAATCGGAATATTAAGATAAGGTAACATAACTGTTCCAAGTTTTAATCTTGCATTCAAAATGTCGTCATTCGCTTTGAAAGCAAAACCCATTGCTGAAATATTAGGGAAGTATTTTGAAAGAGCTTCATTCTTTGTCTGTTTAGCTGCTTCTATTGAAAGAAGTTGATTTTTGATTGCAACATTATTTTGTAAAGCTAAGGATATGCAACTATCTAAGGTATATTGATATTCTTGTGCCGAGATCTTTCCTATAAAGATACTGAACACGAACAATAAAATAATTTTTCTTATTCTCATAGCTCTTAATTCATGATTATTCATTCTTGATATTTTCCCTTCTTTTCTTCTTGTCTGCTCTTTCGAAGGAAACCCAATAACTTACCGGTAAAGCCGTAACAACAAATAACATGGAAAACCAAGTGCCAAAGCAGATCACGGTTCCCATGGGAGCCCAAAGAGCACTGTTACTTAAAATCATAGGAATTACACCCATAGAGGCTGCTGCGGAAGTAAGAAATATGGGGCGCATTCTACGTTTACCGGCTTCTAAAGCCGCGTCATGAGCCGAGTATCCATGATTCATTCTTAGATCTTCGGCATAATCATACATGATAATTCCGTTTCTTACGATGATTCCCATAAGAGCAACTACTCCTAAAACCGTAGTCAAACTATATTCGATTCGCATGACTGCAATGCCTATGGTTCCTCCGAAAATAGATAGTGAAGATATTCCCAAGATGAGTAAGGCTAAGGAAATTTTTCTGAAATGGAAAACTAAAATCATGAAAATAATCACAACAGCTGCAATAAGTCCTTTGATGATCATGGGAGTTAAAACTTTATCCTGCTCTTTGGATCCGCCCCATGTAAGGGTAACATCTTCAGGAAGATCAACTGTTTTGGATAATTTTTTGCTTAATTTATCAACCGTTCTTACCACATTTTCGCCACGTCGTACATCGGCATAGATACTCATGCAATATACACCGTTCCGCCTTACAATTTGTCCGGGAGTCCAGTCGGCCGAAATGTCGGCAATTTGATGTAGCGGAACCGCTATTCCTGTGAAAGAGGTAATATAATCGTTTGGAATATCATCAAAGTTGATGCTGTCATTTTGTTCAGTTTTTAAAACCACATTCACGGGATAACTGCCTTCCCATATGGTTGTAACGGGAATACCACTGCTATGTTGGAGTGCCATATTGGTGGCGACTGTTGTTCTGCTGATTCCCAAACTATTGGCTTCTATATTGTCAAGGCTAATGTTCACTCCAGTCAAATCTTCTTCAAAATTGGTACGAATGAGGTATAGATTCTTGTTTTTTTTCATTTCAGCTATGATCTCTTCTGAATATTTTTTCAATTGATTGATATTTTTAGAACTAAGTCTGATTTCAACAGGAGTAGCAGCAAATACATAATCCAGTTGCTTGAATCTAACGGCAGCGTTGGGAAAGTAATCGGCGTATACATCTGTGTAATCATCCAATACTTCAAAAGTCGATTCAATGGTAGTTGTACTTACGATAAATTGCGCATAGCTTTTTGATGGGAAGTTGGGCGCATAGCAAGTATGGAAACGCGGGGAAGTAGTTCCGATAAACTTCGTAATGGAGGTAATGCGTTTGTCGTCTTTGAGTAGATTTTCAAGAGAATCTGCTATCATGGCGGTTTCAGATAATGGTGTTCCAGGGGGAAGATAAATTTCGATGGCAAACTGGTTTCTCTCCGTAATGGGCATCATCTTTTGAGGCAGATTCAAAAATACGATGATTCCTGTTACAATAGCCAACAAGGCAATTCCGATAGTGGCCTTGGGAAATTTAAAAGCCAAATGAATGAGTATATCATATTTTTCCTGTATCCAGGAGGCAATCTTGTTCTTATTTGTCTTTTCTCCGTTTATGGTTCCATGAAGACCTTTTTTGATCAAACTGTATTGTACGAAAGGAATGAAGAACATGGCCACTAACAATGAAACAAAGAGGGCAATGGTAACCGTCCATGGAAAGGCAAGAAGAAAGTCATGAAACATTCCGGTGGTTGAAAATAAAAAAGGATAAAAAGTAATACTGATGGCGAGTGTGGCGGATAAGATAGATTTAAAAAGTTCTCGTGCACTTCCTGCAGAAGCTTCCCAGCGAGGAATACCATGATCCAATTTCTCAAGATAATTATCGATGATGACGATAGAGTCATCGACAATGATTCCCAATACAACTATTAAACCGGCCAGCGTCACAGTGTTAAGTTCAAATCCCAAAGCATATAATATGCCAATGGTAATGAAAATAGTGATGGGAATGGTCATGGCAGCAATAGAAGCTACCCTGAGAGGTTGTAGTAACAATACTACCAAAACAACCGTACAGATGGCAATGAGCATTTCACGCAAAAACGTATTAACGGAATGTGCCACTACTTCCGACTGATCAGCAACCCGAAATAGGGTGATATCATCAGGTAACTCTTCTTCAAACTCATTTAATATTTTTTTAACATCTTTTCCATATTTTACAATATTATTTCCCTCTAACATTTCTAAAGATAGCAATAGACATTTACTCCCATTGTTGGTGATGTAACTGTCATTGGCCGGATATTCACGCTCAATACGGGCAACATCTTTCAAACGAATAAAGTTCCCAGAAAGATCTGTATAAATGATTTGTTCGGCCACATCGTATTCACTGAGGTATGAATCTGAAATATGAATGGGGGTTAGGCTTTCGCTGTTTTCTATGCTACCGCTTACGGTTGTAAAACCTTGAGAATAGAGTGTGGCTGCCAGGATGGAAGGATTAATTTTGTAGGAGGCCAACTTGTCTTTGTCTAAGTAAATGGAAATTTGTTCATTGCGTAAACCATAGTGGCTCATATTGGAAACGGATGGAAGTTGACGCAACCTGCTTTCCAAATCGTCAAGATAAGTGGCCAGTTCACGATAGGTTTTTTCTTTTGATTCGAGGGAAACCAATATTGCGGAAGTCTCTCCGAAATCGTTACTGGCTACTAAGGCCGCCACTCCTGAAGGGACTTGTCGCTTAAATTCATCTAGTCCATGTCTGAATTTTGACCAGAATTGGTCATTGTTATTTACATTATCATTCAACGAAACCACTACAATGGCCATTCCGTCTCTTGAAATGGAGTAGGTACGTGACTTGTTTACCTCTTTGTAGCCAAACAAGTAATCTTCCAGAGGTTTTGTAAGCTGTTCTTCAACTTGAGAAGAAGAGGCGCCCGGATAAACCCCAATAACCAATCCTTCGCGAATGGTAAATATCGGAAATTCCTGTTTGGGCATATTGATAAGTCCTAAAATTCCATAGGCTACCAGCATAACGACCAATAGAATGACTACGTTTTTATTCCGCATTACCGATTCTATCATAGAATATTTTTTTAACTTATCCATTAGCTATTTTTGTTTCAATTAGTTGCAATCGTTTTAGTTATTTTCATTGAGG
>JAVWBZ010000017.1:0-14059 GCA_036649255.1 Bacteroidales bacterium | reverse complement strand
TAGGTAATAAATAAGCACTGCCGTAAGGAGCAGACGATACTTGACTTCCATTTTTTCCGCCGGTTTCAATGAGGGCATGATTGGGTAAAAAATCAACTAGATGTTCTGCCACTCCGATGGGGCCTACGCCGGGGCCACCGCCGCCGTGAGGCATGGCAAAGGTTTTGTGTAGGTTAAGGTGACAAACATCGGCTCCCATGCTGCCTGGAGAAGTTAATCCCACCTGAGCATTCATATTGGCTCCATCCATGTAAACCAGACCTCCGTTTTCATGAACAATTTTGATGATTTCCAGAATGGATTCTTCGAATACCCCGTGAGTAGAAGGATAAGTTACCATTAAACAAGAGAGATTGTCTTTGTGCTCAATGGCTTTGGTTCTTAAATCTTCTACGTCAATTTCACCGTTGGCGGTAGATTTTACCACTACAATCTTATTTCCGGCTTTGGCGGAAGAGGCGGGATTGGTTCCGTGCGCGGAAGCTGGAATCAGACAAACATTACGATGTGCGTTGCCATGAGCAATGTGATAATTTCTAATCACGGTCAATCCGGCATATTCACCTGCGGCACCTGAATTAGGCTGTAACGATACGGCTTTGAAACCGGTCACAATGCTTAACCATTGACTCATTTCGGCAATCATTTCCAGATATCCTTCGGCTTGATCAGCCGGAACAAATGGATGAATGGCACATGTCTCCGTCCAACTTAACGGTAGCATTTCAGCGGCAGCATTTAGTTTCATCGTGCAGGAACCCAATGGAATCATGGCTCTGTTTAATGATAAATCTTTGATTTCCAATTTTTTCATATAGCGCATCATTTCGGTTTCGGAATGATATTGATGGAAGATATCCTGTTCCATGAAAGGAGATTTTCTTTCCAATTCGGCAGGAATATTCAAAGAGGGCTGACAGCAATGAGTGCATACATAAGGTATAAACGGTTGATTGGACACCTTGGCCAAGATGCTTAAAATGTTATTGATATCTTCCAATGTTACGGTTTCATCTAAGGAAATGGTAAAACAAGATTCACACCAATATTGGAAGTTGGTTTTATTTTCCAATGCTACTTTCATTACATCGTCGGTGGTGAGACCTTGTGGAACTTCCAAACAGAGAGTGTCGAAAAAGTATTGATTGTGTTGTTTGTATCCGTATTTTTCAGCTTCTTTGGCCAATATACCTGCCAGTACGTTGATTTTGATTGCTTTATTTTTCAAACCTTCCGCACCGTGCCACATGCCGTAAAACCCTGCCATGATGGCAGTTAATGCACTGGCGGTACAGATATTGGAAGTAGCTCTTTCGCGTTTGATGTGTTGCTCGCGTGTTTGAAGTGCCATGCGAACCGCACGATTCCCTTCGGCATCAACGGTAATTCCGATGATACGACCTGGCATTTGACGTTTGAAATCTTCTTTGCAGGCGAAGAAGCCGGCGGCAGGACTGCCGAAACCCATCGGAATTCCAAAACGTTGAGTGGAACCCACCACACAATCGGCACCCCATTCACCCGGAGGAGTTAACAAAGTTAAAGAAAGAAGATCGGTGGCTACTCCTACAAAAATTTGATGAGCTTTGGCCTTGGCTACAAAATCGGCATAATGATGAATGGCCCCGTGTTGATTGGGGTATTGAATCATCGCTCCAAAAAAAGTATCGTCTAATTCAATTTGATCGGCTTTGCCTATCACCAACTCAATGCCGTGAGGATCCGCATTGGTTTGCATCACTCCAATTGTGTGAGCAAAAACATCTTCCGATACAAAATATTTACAAACATTATTTTTAATGGCATCGCGACTGCGGCTGTTGAAAAACATCAACATCATTTCACCAGCAGCGGTGGCTTCATCCAATAAAGAAGCATTGGCCATGGGCATTCCGGTTAAATCGATAACCATGGTTTGATAGTTGAGCAAGGCTTCAATACGACCTTGGGAAATTTCTGCCTGATAAGGTGTGTAAGCAGTGTACCAGCCCGGATTTTCAAAGATATTTCGTAAAATAACGGCAGGAGTATGAGTATTGTAATATCCCATCCCTATGTAGGATTTGTAAACTTTATTCTTGGATAATAAAGCTTTTACTTCGTTGAGATATTCATATTCTGTTAAACCTTCTGGAAGCGGCATGGGCTCTTTCAATCGAATGGAAGCGGGAATGGTTTTATCAATTAATTCATCCATCGTATTTACACCGATCGTTTTTAGCATATAAGCAACTTCTTCGCTGCTCGGTCCGTTGTGTCTTTTTACAAATTCGTCTTTTATCATCTTGATTGATATTAAATTATGTATGATTTTTCAGTTTCTTTTTGAAAATGCAAATATACAAAAATAATGAAGAAAGGTTAGCAAAGGAAGATGATAAATATCCTTGGAATATCATAGTTTTATCTTTCTTAGGAACGCCCCTTCGCCTCTCAACAACTTGGCAAAATCTGATTGTTTTTTCGTTGTTTACTTTTTGTTTCTTGTTTGGTTGAGGTTCTTTCGGCTCAGGGGCTCACTGTATGCTCATATTCCTCACCGTTTCACGGTTACGGGTTACCCTGCTTCCATTCTTCGCCTGCTGAAATTGGATCATTTTACGACAATATTTTCTTAAAATAATCTGATTTTAAGAAACTTGCCCTATGAATAAATTTGTGTCTATTTTATGCGGAATAGTAAAGATTTAAAATAAAGTTTTAAATAGATGAATAAATGGAAAATATTTCATTATATATTGAAAATGTTTCGATTTTTTCATTTATGTATTCTTTGTTTTTGTAAAAAGAGATTTTCTTTCTAAGAAACTGTTAGTATCGTTAAATTTTAAAATAATAATATATTGTTAAAATATATGTTTTAATTATTTTTTGATCACAAAACAAAATAACAAATCTTAAATTTTGTAAATATTATTTTTTTAAAAAAATAATGATAACATGTTGATATTTTTGTAATTTTGTATCGGTTTAAGGATAAAATATTTCAGTTTTTAGAAATAATTGGTTTAATATTATGATGTAAATAATATAATAAACATCCAAAATTGTTAACATAAAATAATTAATTTATGATATTATCTAAAATACGCAATAGTTGGACTGCAAAAGTGATTGCTTTGTTTTTATTAATTGGTTTTTTATTGGAATTATTACAACCGCTACAACTGTACGCACTTACCGGGGGGCCAAGCCAACCTGAGATGTCGGGATTCACTCCTGTCAACACAGATGATATGGTGGATCTGTTCAGTGGGGATTTTCACTATACGATACCCCTCATGACAGTTCCAGGCCCCAGTGGCGGTTATCCGATTAACTTGAATTATACTTCCGGTGTCGGAATGGAACAAGAGGCCTCTTGGGTGGGGTTGGGGTGGAATTTAAATCCCGGTGCGATCAATAGGCAGGTCAGAGGAATTCCGGATGATTTTCAGGAGGAGGAAATTACAAAAACCTATAAACGGAGAGATAATAATACCTTTATTTTTACACCAAACTGCGGAATAGAAGTATTTGGCGCTAATTTCGGGATTGGAATTACGACATCGTCATCTTTTATTTATAATACCTATAACGGAATTTCATTGAGTAAACGTTTTGGTGTTTCGGCCTCTTATGCACGAAATGGGAATGTTAAGAATAAACGGAGTAAAATATGTACATCTGGCTTGGGAATTAATTTGGATTCTGACAATGGTATTACTTCTTCATTCTCTATGAATGGGGGAAGTAAAAATTTGAAATTGGGTTTTAATTACGGATTTAATAGCAAAAGTGGAAATTATACCTTTAGTAATCAAATTATTCCCACCAGTTTGGGTGATTTAAACGGTGTCATCAAAATAGGAACCTCCTTTTCAACGGCCGCCCATTTACCGCCCATTATAATTCCATTAACCAATAATACTTTTGCAGCATCTGGACAAATAGGGGGAACTGGAGTTTATGTAGAAGGGTTTGGAAATGTGGCTGCCAGTGTTTGTGCGCAAACAACTCCGGGTGACGAGATTAAAACCAAGGCATTCGGTTTGCTTTATGCGGATAAAGGGCAATATATTAGAAATTCTCTACATGATTTCAACAGGGAAAAAGAAATTTGTGTGGACGAATCGTCCCTCAACTTGCCGTTGCCTGTTATGACCCATGATGTGTATAGTGTGATGGGAGAACAAATGAGAGGAAGTTTCAGAGCTTATCGTTCCGATTATGGTCACTTCTTTGATAATTATATCAGGAATACAACCAATACACTAGATATAGGAGTGGATGTAGCTGCCGGAAATTGTGTTCAGGTAGGAACCAATCTTTCTGATAATGCCAGTTTCAGCGAATCGGGAGATTGGAATGACGGCTATTCGTCAAAGCTTTCTTTTAGAAGTAGGCAATACTATGCTAATAATCCGCAAAGTAAGATGGATAAATCGTTGTACGAACCGTTCTATTTTAAAATGTCGGGAGAACAAACGGCCACCAATCAAAATTATTTACAAGATATAGGAGGAACTGATGCCGTTCGGTTTCCCATAAAGAAGCAATATACCTATTCCATTTTTGGAGGTAAAATTCCTCAATATTTCATTGACACCATTTTGCAATCAAGAAGCGGTATGAGCACCCAAATAGTAAATGCGACTCAAATTGAACGAACCAAAAGAAGTTCCAATATAGAATATAAAACAGGAAAAAGCAATGAATCTAATAGAAAATCTCATCATATTAGCGAATTTAACATCGTGAATGCAGATGGAGAACATTATACTTATGGACAAACATTGTATAATCATCAAGAAAAAGAAGTCCAGTTTTCTATCAGGTACCAAGGTAATCCGTCATCGCATCAAGCAACTGTAAATTCTACCTATACAATGGAGTACGATAATGGTAATGCCAATGGAACCTCTCGTGTTGGAAAGGAAAAACTCTATTCTTGTACTCAAACGCCTCCTTATGCTTACTCTTATTTGTTAACCTCCATTACATCTCCTGATTATGTGGATGTCAATGACAATGGTCCTGATAATGCCGATTTTGGATATTGGGTTAAATTAAGCTATAAAAAAGTTTATGGAGCTCAAAATCCTTATTACTGGCGTTTTCCGTATAAAGGGGCTAACTTTTTTATGGGAGATCGTTCCAATGAAACGGATGACAAGGGAAATTATCATTATGGAAGCAAAGAAATTGCTTATGTGGATACAATTCAAACAAAAACCCACTATGCCATATTTTATTCTTCTCCGAGGCAGGATGCTTATGGAGTTGGAAATTCCGCTACCGATGAGTATAAGGGAGGATATGCCAGCACGAGTTCTTCTTTATATAAACTAGATAGTATTCAACTGTTTAGCAAGGAAGCGCCCATTGTTCCTATTAAAACCGCTGTTTTTACTTATGATTACAGTCTATGTCTGGGAACTTTCAATAGTATGGCCTCTGGAAATGGAAAATTGACACTCAAATCGGTCTATTTTAAATATGCCAAGAATGAAAAAGGAAAACAAAATCCATATAAATTTACTTATAGCGATGTAAATCCCAGTTATCATCCTGTGCGAATGGATCGATGGGGAAATTATAAAAATAATGCCAACTATTTTGAACATTATGTAACACAGAATCCCACCGAGGCAAACACAGATGCCAAGGCGTGGCTCCTCACCGATATAATTCTTCCTGAAGGCGGAAGTATTCATGTTGAGTACGAAAGTGATGATTATGGATATGTGCAAAACAGGCAAGCCATGTACATGGAAAAATTGGTAACCCCTACCTCCTTTTCCAAGGAAGCGGATGGACGATATTATGTCTATTTTGCAAAAAAAAGCGGAGTTTCGGTGAAAGAATACATCAAAAATTTTGATCATAATCTGATTTTCTTCAAAATAGCCAACTGTTTCAAATCTTCAGAAGGAGAACCCGACTATATACAAGGATATATGGAAATGGATGTTGCCGCTACACCGGATAATACGCAAAGTACAACCGGAAAAATAGCAGTAAAGGCATTTTCTGGATACGATATTCATCCGATCTATCTTCTATCATGCCAATATCTGAAAAATAACCGTCCCGATCTTTTGTTTGGCAACCAAGATGCGAATGAAAATCAATCGGATGCCATTGCTTTTTTCAAATCGTTGGTTTCAGACGGGATTATCAGCGAGTTTAAATCGATGTATGGCAATGATAAGTTTTATAAACATTGTATAAAAAAAAGATATTATAAAAAGCTTATATTGAACGATTCCAATATGCCTTCTTACATTCGGTTGAATGTTCCGGGAAAAATTAAGTATGGGGGAGGTTCCAGGGTGAAATCCATTGCCCTGCAGGATAATTGGACAAAATCGGAATCTGCCAGCTACAAACGGGAATATTTTTATAGAACAGTGGAAAATGGGCGTATCATTAGTTCGGGTGTTGCCGAATATGAACCGAATGTATGTTCGGAAGAAACAGCTTTGCGCTATCCTGTGTATGATCAAACAAGAGGTTTGTTTTTTGTTGAAGATGAGATGTATAGCGAAGAACCTTACGGAGAAAGTTATTTCCCGGCAGCCAATGTTGGTTACGGCAGAGTATTGGTGAGAACGAGTACTCCACCGAATGTAACCTTGTCAAATGTCGGTATTCAAATTCATGAATTTTATACAGCCCAAGATTTTCCCGTTACAGTGTCTCAAACCAATCTCCAAGTTGCAAACGAGAATGTTCCCAATTTATTGTCTATGATTACAGCTGGATTTAAACAGGTAAACAACTCTGCTTTTTCCCAAGGATATCAGATTGAATTGAACGATATGCACGGTAAACAAAAGGCGGTAAGTACTTGCCCTTATATTCCCTTTGCCTCGGATGAAGAGTTTATTGTAAAAGCTGATAAATCCGGTTTTACCTCAAAAGTGGAATATCTGTATAAAGAAAAAACGGTAGATAGAAAGCGAAAAATAGATAATGAGGTGGAGGTTTTGGTTAGAGACGGTTGTGTGGAAAAAAGAATTTTAGGACAGACGTATGATTTTATCATCGATCAGCGTGAGAATTTTTCCGAAAGTATAGGAGCCGGTGTATCGGCTCAGTTCATGCTGGGAAATTGTCTGCCCCCCACTCCTGGAGTGTCGGCTTCTCCTTCTTTCGATAGTTTCCAGGAATCGGTGCGTTCTGTGGCCACAACCAAAGTTATATACAATACGGGGATTTTGGAAAAAACCATTGCCTATAACAAGGGATCTAAGATTACGACCACTCATTTACAATGGGACCCTTATACAGGACAACCACTTTTGACTACGGTTACCAATGAATTTGAAAAACCTGTCTATCATTATTCGATGCCGGCTTATTGGTACGATGCCAATATGAGAAGCGCGGCCGATAATTACGGAGCCGTTTATCAAACCAGCTTTGGTAATGTTGACACCAATATTTTTAGTCAATATGATCGGGTTTTGTTGGGTACTGAGATATTTCCCGTTAAAGAAATCAGTGGCACAAAAATAAAATATTGGAAACAGGATGGAACGGAATCAAACCTTGTATCGGGAAATGGTATGCAGATTATGCGTTCTCGAAATACCAATCAGTTAAAATCGGTGGCAGCCACTACCATTTCGCTTACCAATCCTATTTCGCAAAGGCGGTTGCCTATGTTAGAGGGATTTACAGGAAAACCCTGCTTCCAATATACCGATTGTGTGGGTGAACCGCGACATGCAAGAATTGAATTTTTTAAACAACGATTCTATTTCTTTGGAGATGATGAACTTGGAAGTGAAGTTTGTTTACCTTCCGTGGATTCGTTGTTAAGAAAAATTCCGTATGTACAATCTGATTTGATTTCTGTCAAACAATATAATGGTGCTGATTTTCAAAATTTGTATTTTACCAAATCCCAACAATTCATACGTGTTTATAATAAAATAACACAACGTTTTATCTGCCAATTTGAATGGAACGATCCGCAGGGAATTTTTCAGGAATGCTTAGACGGAGTGCTCCAGGCATCAGCTGTGGAGTACGACAATCGTTGGAATTATCCTTACGTGGATGCAGCTGTTACCATAGGCGCCCGGGAAAATTATCTGGGGATTCCCAATATTTACCGGAGCTTGCGTTCCAACTTGGTGGTGACCGATAGAAAACAGACAGGAGAGGGAAAAGATGCCAAAACCAATATCGCCTATGACGGAACTTTCAGCATGTTTATGTTTTTTAATTTCTATAAGGGAAATGCCGGAAATATGCAAAAACCATGGACATGGACGGCAGAAATAACCAAATACAATCCTTTCAATTTTGAAATTGAAAATGTAAATGCACTCGGAGTTTATTCATCTGCTTTGTACGGTTATAAAAATTCATTGGTAACGGCAGTGGCCAATAATGCCCGATATTGTGAAATAGGTTTTGATAGTTTTGAAAACGATTTGCCTTTTAATATGTCCATTGCACGAGGACATTTGAAATATGGTATTAATAAATATGTGGCTTCTTTAGACTCAACCTATTCACATACCGGAAAATATTCGTTGCGAACCAATAATCTTATTCTTGCTTGTAAAGTAACAGATAATTTGTCGTCGGCTACTTATGACGGACAAATTACATTGCAAAAAAATAAAAAATATATTTTTTCCTGCTGGGTACGACCCGGTGATTGTGAAACTTTGGAAAATTTAGGAAATTCATATAACTATAAAATCAATGGTGTTGCCGGAGTACTCCCCATTGTCAGTGAAAAGGTGGATTGTTGGCAACGGGTGGAATTTACCTTTACAATACCCCTTATGGCTACCGGTGTCATCCCGATAGAAATCTATAGTGCACCAACGGAAAATCACTATTTTGATGATATTCGGATCATGCCGGTTGATGCTACTTTCAAAAGTTATTTGTATGCTCCCGACAGTTATCGCTTGATATCAGAGTTGGATGAAAATAATTATGCCACCTTTTATAATTATGATGAAGAAGGTATTTTGGTACAGATTAAAAAAGAAACGGAACAAGGAATTAGAACACTGAAGACAACACGACAAAGTTTGAAAAAATAATGGATCACGTAATATTAAAATATTAAACAATGAGAATCAAGATATTGGTGCTATTTATGATAGGGTTTATGTCGGCTTTTACGCCTCCATTTTCGGAAGCTTCCATTGGCAAACCCCGTAAATCTGCTGCTCCCGCTTTCCCTGAAAATTATCCGGCAGAAGGAATCGCAGTTCCTTTTACAAGAAATGGTTTCTTCACCTTTCTTTGGTCTGAAAAGATGATGGAATATGCTCCTTTTTATTTTATTTTAGTTCCATTATATGAATATCAAACACCGGAACAAGCAATCAAAGAAAATGATATTATTTACAAAACAGATAATATCAAAACTTACTATCTTAATTATCCGTGGGATGCTCCTGATTTAAAAGGAGGAAAGTTTGCCTGGCAAATCGGATCAGACAAAGGAGAATTGTTTACTTCTTTCTTTTGGATAGATCAACAGGCGAAAATAATCTTTCAAATTTATAGGTATTATAATCAATATGCTTACTTGAAAGAAAAACTGGATGGGAGTTATCACATTGCCTTTGACAGTAGATTGTGGTTGCATTATAAAGAACCCTACCAGGGAAGCAAGGCTGTACGTTTAAAATTCAGAGTATTTGACAGCTACGGGTATAAAGTGGCTGAAACCGATGAAACCGGATCTGTCATTGGTTACCCTGTTCCAGTAGTACCCATTCAAACCGGAGACAACTGGATTCAAATCAATCTGGAAAGTACCGGAATTTCATTAGACAATTATTATACGATTGAAGTGTGGGATGAAAAAGGAGGAAAATATTATCAACGCTTTAAAGTTGCCTCTTCCTATCCTTATATTCAGCTTAAATGATAACAGAAATATTAATTCGATAAAATTCAGTAATAATGAAATCAAAATATATTTATTTACTTGCCATATTGATCACTTTCCTGTTGCAATTTACAACCGGTAAGATTTTCGGGAGTAATGAAGTTTATACCAATGTGCTTCGAGGGGAGCAAATTGTTCAGAACAGATCGGTTTCTGTATATACTCCATCTTATACTTTTTCAAATTGGAATACGGTTTCTTCACAAATCAATTTACGGCTTTGCCTTGCTGAGGATAGAAATATAGCAAGAAATACAAATTCAATTTATACGGTTCAATATTGTTTGATCTTAACCAAAATGAATGATCAAAAAGATACTATTACTGAATCTATTTCTGTTTCTTATGCAACTTCGGGTCGTTATTCGGATTTGTGTTTCAAAAAATATCTTGGTTATAAATCGGCCGTATTGACAGTGTTGAGTCCCGATATTCCCATGCCGGAAGATCTTTTTTTGGAACTTCAGTTGAAAATAGAGCGTTGTGCTGCTCAAGTTACTTTACCTGCTCTTGGCGTATCGAGTATAAACAATGTTGCGACCAATGAATTGCTGTTGGTTTGGGATTATCTTGCGGGTGCCGACAGCTATGATGTGGAATGGCTTTTTATTGATGATCCGAGCTGGACGAACAATGTAAAGTATGATTTTAGGAATGCCACCAGAATTAATATTTCTGAAAATAGGTATCCCGTTTCTTTGTCCTATCCCAAAGGAACCTTGCTCTATCGGGTACGGGGAGTGGGAACCTACTATAGCGGAGGCAAATATTATCCTTTGTATGGTGAATGGAGCGAACCTGTTCATTCGGGAAATTCTATTGCTGCCGTGAATGGCAAATATAAGTACGCGGGATTGGAAACCGGTCTTACATGGCAATATACCGCCGTTTATGCCGAGGAGGGAAAACGAAAGGAAGTGATTACCTTTTTTGACGGTTCATTACGCAACCGACAGGAAGTAACGGTACTCAATACGGATCATGCGGCTGTGGTAAGTGAAACTTTTTATGATCATGTAGGCCGGCAAGCTTTGCAAAGCATTCCTGCACCCACACCCAATAAAGGGATTCTTTATTATGGTACTAATTCAACGACCCAAGGCCTTTTTAATGATGTTTTTACAAAATCGATGTACGATGCAGATCATACCATTGGCAACGGAGTTCCGTTTTCAAGATTTGCAGGAAGTGCCAAGTATTATTCCGCCAATAATCCATTTCTCAATAAGGGGGTTAATATCAATCAAATACCTGCCGATAGTGGTTATACCTATACCCATACCCGCTACTTGAACGACGGTACCGATAGAATACATTCTCAAAGCAATGCTGGAGAAGGTTTTCAATTGGGACAAGGCAGGGAAACACAATATTTCTATGGAAATCCCGCTCAAGTGGAGTTAGACCGGTTGTTTGGAAACGAAGTGGGAGATGCAAGTCATTATCAAAAAGTACTGGCTGTTGATGCCAACGGAGTAACTACCGTTTCATATTATGATATGAAAGAAAGATTGATTGCTTCGGCCGTTGCTTCGGGAGGAGATCATTTGCTGGATGTTGACAATATGCCCGAAACTCCCTATTTGTCGAATCAAACAGTATTCGATGAAGAGAGTCGTCAATATGTACAGAATATTACGGTAGATGCTACTACCGATTATATATTTGAATACCGGTTTCGCCCTTCTAAAGGATTGTATGATACTTGCCATACCATTGGATGTATCGATTGCCGATATAGGGTTACCATGAATTTGTGGAATCCTGATAAGCAACGGTATGAAATTGATACCACCGTGATTACCAATACTCCTGTTTTGATTTCCTGTGCTAAATCGTTGCCCCCTGGAAGTTATTTGTTCTATAAAAATGTGGAAGTGATAACGGATGATGTGCTAGATACCCAGTTGGCACTGTATGCCGATCGACAACGCCCTTGTGTAAAATATACACCTGCGGAAGAAAGAGAATGTTTGTCTGCCTGTGAAGAGTATTGCCAAGGAGCATCTAACTATCAGGCCTGTCTTGATTCTTGCCAGCATCCCCCTCAAAGTGCTGATACGGAATGTCAGGCAAAACGGAGGGCCTTGTTGGCCGATATGAGCCCCGGAGGGCAATATTTTGACAATAAAAGAACCAATTGCCCTCCCGACAGTGTGGGTACTCCTTATCAGAATGCCGATAGAAATCATTTTATGGATTCCATTCCCGGTATTTATACGGCTGTTATGTCTTTGATGCAACAATTTGGTCTTACAGAAGGAAACCGTATTCAGTTGTGGGATAGTTTAAGAACCCACTGGGAAGACTCCTATGCGGAAGTTTATTTACTGCCCTATCATCCCGAATATCATTTATATGAATATTTCTGCCAATGTGGAAACTATACAGCTCAAAATGAGTTTGACAGTATTTTTTTTAATACACAAGATTATGCAACCGCAGTAGCTTTGGGACTGTTTAACCCGCTTCAAATGCCATTAAATAAGGATATTAGTATCTCATCCGATCGTCAAAAAGGATATAATAATTTTCCGATTGGGAGTTTGTCCGATCCCTTTTTCTTTAAAGAGAAAGTGTGTTGTGAACAGTTTGGAGAAGAGATGTTGATTTATCTCCGAGAAAGGATGAACAGCTATTTTGAATGGGATAACGGAACCCAATTTGTAAGTGTATGGTATGTGATTTTTAATCCTGATAATCTTCATCGGGAAATGTGTCCTCAATACAGTTCCTCTTTTGGGATGCCAGAAGAAATTTGCGAGGCTGTTCATGATATTCAATGGACGGTTCTTCTTCAATGGACTGAAAAATACGGATCTTTGGAAAATGCCCAATGGAAAATGTTTCAAAGTATTTACTGGTATTTAAAAGAAGAGGCTAAATATAAGTTTTTATTGAATTGTACATCGATCCCTGCCCAATATACCTCTACTTTTCAATGGGGACAGGCCGATTGGTGGAGTTATCTATATCCTACCGATGGGTTGGGCTATTGCGATCAGTTCCTTCATCCTCAGCCCAATTGCAGTAATATGCCTTTAACAACAGGACATTGGAATAATTTTCAAATTAGATATCTGTCAAACCCTTCTTATGGCTTGAATGTTAATAATGTAGAAACACTTCAAAGCAATGCATTGACTGTTTTGTATGATGATTGTTTCTCTCAGTGTGAAGAGAATGCCAATGGCTGGATGAGAGAATTGGAAGATTATTTTAGTGTATATTGTACCCATTTGATAGATGATCCCGCGAAAAAAGACGAGCTTAAACAGAAATTAATTGATCTGTGTAAGGGCGGTTGTGATCGTTGCTACCAGAATAAAGATTTTTCCATTCAGCAGCTAATTGATTTAGAAGAGTTTAGAAAATTGTTGGAAGATGTTTTTACTTGTAGAATTGAATATGAAGATTATACAAGGATTATTTATCAGCGCTTTGGAGAGAATATAGCCGATTGCGGCTGTAATAACTATCAGGATTTTTTGAACAGTGTAGATTTAACTTTTTGGTCGAATGAGCCTGCCATAAAGAATGCTTTGATAGCGGAAGGTATTCCAGTAGGTAATATTTCTGAATGGAATCGATTTTGTATATGGAAACGTTACGATTATATACTTCAACAGAATAACGATCCCACGGAACTGTATAACGCAGATTTTCCGGAATATTTTAAATGTAATAACGACTTAAGTGATGTTGAACTATGCATGTTGTTGGCTAAATTAGAGGTTGATGCACTCAATACTATTTATCTGCAATCGGCGCTGGACAGTTTACAATCGGCTTATCGTTCCCATTATCCGGTTCATTGCCTCTCGAATATCTCCGATACTTTAATGGTCAAATGGAAGAGCAAAGAGTTCTTATATACACTCTATTATTATGACCAGGCGGATAATTTAGTAAGAACTGTTCCGCCGAGCGGTGTAAAACCAATTTCAGGAACCGATACCTTGGTAATGTACCATCTTGCACCTGCTTTGGTGTTAAACCCGAGAATGCTTTAAAATAAGTGATATAAAAAAATAAACGGACATAAAAAAGATAATATCATGAGCTTGATTATGGACAGTTTCTTTCTAAAACACGCTGTATCAAGCTCTTTTTCAGGCGTTGTGTACCGTCTTGCACCTGAAA
>JAVWBZ010000016.1:10039-14685 GCA_036649255.1 Bacteroidales bacterium | reverse complement strand
CCCAACTCCTATATCAAAAAAGTAAAAGAATATATTTTAAAAGCAGTATCCGAAAATAATTTATCGGAACCCGATAAAATGCAATTTATCTTGGATTTTGTACAAGACAATATTCATAAAACAGAAAAAGAAGAGAACAAAAAGAATTTTGACTATGTTAAATTTCCGGAAGAAACTCTTTTCGACGGGCAGGGCAATGCCAGTTCTAAAGCCGCTTTGGCAGCAGTATTATATCAGTATTTGGGATATAAAACGGCTTATCTTATTATGGAAGATCATGCCGCTCTGGGGGTTGCTTTCAATACCAATTTTCATCTAAACAAATCTCCCGAATATAAAATAGGCAAAGACGGTTATCTCTATTTTTTCTGTGAAACAGTCGACGACAAATGGGAGATAGGCAATATTTCAATAGAAGGAACTCTACATATCAAAGATATTTTATATCTGAATTAAGTATCAATGAAATCGGCAGTTTAAATAAAGCAATAACCAATATATCTACTGAGTGAAAAATAGAAACATTAATATTATCATACTTGTGTTAATTCTCTTTTGGGGATTTGCCCTTACCGTGATATACAACAAGTCGAAAGAGCAAGCTGGTTTTATTTATGCTGAAATTCCCAAAGAGACGTTGGAATTTTTGAAAAAGATCAGGGAAGGTCGCGATACCCACATTGACTATGATCCAACACCCAAAGAGAGTGACTGGAGCAATAGCAATAACATTGGCGAAAATTCGGCCTTCGGTTTGCAAAAAATAGAGGACGATCTTTTCATTGTTTATTATGATCGTCGCGACAAAGAACATGCCTTTGATGTTATACAATACGCTCACAATGCTGTAAAACCCTTGGAAGAATTAATGGGAAAATACATCTATCCCGAAGCTATCAGAGGTCGTAAACTTCCCATTTACTTGGCAACCTCCAGTCAGCAATACGACACCATTGTATCGGCCATTCAAAATAGTGAGGTCAAATTGTCAGCAAAAAGTGCGGGCGTGTATCTCATGACTTATTCCAACATGGGAGTCCTGACCAAAGGAATTGTTCTCAATAACGAAGCTTTATGGAATGACAGAATGCCCAGCAGTTATCCCGAACAGATTCTAAAACATGAGATGAATCACTATGTTTTTTTCCAATCGCTTGATTTAAGCCAGAATGTTAAACCCTATTTATGGATCAGCGAAGGATTGGCCGAATATTTTTCCAGACCCGGAACCCTTATTCTGAACGATAAACAGAAAAAAATATTGAACACATGCACTTTACAGGAAACATTTCCCGACTACGAAAGTAATTATTACGGAGGCAATTCGTTATATCAGTACATGGTAAAAAAATATACTATAGCCGGTGTCAAAAGTTTTATTCAATACATCTATAATTTACCTATTGAAGATGCCGTATTGCGAAGTTTTGGTACAGATGTAACCGAATTAGCCACGGCATGGAAACAAAGTTGGGATGAAAAAGAAGAAGTGGAAAATCAAGAATTACCGGAAGAAATAATAGAAATGGAATCACAACCGAATAAAAAGGGCAAAAAATAACACTTGTTCTTATTTTCATGATTCTTTACTTTCCTAATGACATCAACTTAATATCCACTTCAAAAAATAGGATATTTTTTGTTTATGATATAACGATTGCCACTATTTTTGGTAGTATCTTAAAAAGTGTGTAAAATTCAATTTTTTTAATTTTGTAAAAGCAAAATAAAAAAGGGAAAAAGGATTTATAGACGTTTTTTGGGATATTACCAATTTTTTTGTCGAACATCTGCACTATTCCTGACAAATTGCTCCCCAGCAGTGTCTGTTGCCGTTTATGCTCTTGCAAAAAAACAAAAAACAAATTCATCACACTTATTAGCAAAAATAAGCACCCTACAAAATGTCCATTATACCCCATAAACGCTTTTTGGAATACCACCAATTTTCCGAAAAAACATCTATCCTGATTTGTATGAAGTTATGCTATGGCAATGCAAACAAAAAAGGCGACTCTTTGTGAGCTGCCTTTTTCAAAATTTATCAATAATCAATACAGATCAAATACCTATTTTTGAGATTTATATGAATCAACTCTGGCTTTTAAATCTTCTGGTACGGGTTTTAGCAGTTTAACTTTGATCTGTTGTAACATAATGTTATTTTGTTTATCATTCTTATTGATGTTATAGGCTTTTTCAACCCATGTGTGTGCTTTTTCCAAAACTACTTTTTGTGTATCTTTCAATTCGTTTGCTTTGGTATATTCTTTGTCTTTCATGGCAATATCTATTAGATCCTGATATTTAACGGCATCAAAAAAGTATCTATATCCCATTTGTTGAGTCAGATCAAAATTGCTGCTGTCAATTGCCAAGCCTTTATTAATGATAATTTCAGCTTTTTCATATTGTCCATTGTTTACTAAATGTCCAGCAATAATGTTTAATACAGTAGGTTCGGTTGCATATTCTTCTGCCATTTTATCGCATGTTTCGTTCAATTTGTCAATTTCTCCCGACATGGCATAGTAATCAAGTTCGGTGGCTTTTATATCGGCTTGAAATTTAACAGGCACTACTTTTTTAGCTGTTATTAATATTTTACCGCAATTTACGGTATCTTTTTCCGCTTTGTAAAGATCGTACATCATTAAATAAATTTCAGGAACGGGAGTTTTGATGTTAACGGCATCTTGTAAAAAAGATTTGTAATTAGCTGCATTTTTGAGTTTACTGGAAAGAACAGCCAAGTCATAATAGATATAACCCACATCTGTAGGCATATTAGGATTATTCTTATCTAATTTTAAGTTACGGGCAGCCACGGTTAGATATTGAACAGCTTCTTCCAGTTTGTTTTCTTTTTTTGCTTTTTCTCCGATGGTATAAAGTGGTCCGGCACATAAAATTTGCCCATCAATAGGCCCTAACATACCGGTTTTGGGTTCTATTTTGTTGTTAAGTTCAAGTGCTTTGTAAAAACTTTCATTGGCTATCCAGGCAGCTTCGGGGGTTTTGGATATATAAGTGGGCTCTTTTTTCAATCTTTCAACGTCCCTTTGGTAGATTTGCAAATATACATTCCCTTTCATAAGCCATGCCTCTGCATTTGCTTCATTTCCTATCATACATTCGTCTACCAATTTTTTTGCTTTTCCGGCTTGGTTGTTTTTTAGGCACATCCAGACATCATCTAAGCAGATTTGTGCAAAAATCCCGGTGCTCATTACGCAAGCGAGCACGGTTAAAATCCAAAATTTTCTCATGATTTAAATTTTTTAATGTTTTTTATCTATTTCTAGTGATTTTATTTTTTTGTCTATTTCATCGTATTTAGGAGATTTATTACGAGCATATATTGACTTCAAAGTGTGTAAAATATTAAGATCATTCGGTTCAACTTTTAAGGCTTCTTCAAAATAGGTTTGTGCTTGAGCGAGATAATTTTCCGATTTTGTTTTTAATACAAAGGCTTCACTTTTATTGCCTGCTAATTCCGATTCATTGGCTTTTGCAAACAGATCTTCCGAAATAAAATAATAACATACGCCAAGATTATATACAATTACAAAGTTATTAGGGTTCAATCGTTCCGCTTTTTTTAGTAATTCTTCTGCTTTGGTGTAATTGGTATCCTTGATGTAAAAGTTGGCAATGTTTACGATGGCATCTGGATTGCTATAGGCTGTTGCCGGTAATTTTTGCAATAATTCCTTGCCTTTGTTTTTTTCATTTATCCAATAGTAATAATCCACTTCGGCAACCAAGATGGTAGGATCTTCAGGAAGTATTTTTTGAGCCGACTGGATCAGTTCCAATACTTTAGGTTGGTCTTTTTCTTTCTTATAATGTTCGATAAGGCGAACATATACATTGGGATTGTTGGAGCCATCTTGAATAGCTTTTTCGTAATATTGTGCCACACTATCAATTTGATTTAATGCTTCTAAAGTATAGGCATAATAGTAATAGAGTTCCCCCTTCAAAGGATATTCGGGTGTTTTCATTTCATAACTGTCCATCGATTTTCTTAGGGTCATTTTGGCCAATTCGTAATCTTTGGCAATCAGTTGATCTACTCCGCGAATGAGTAAAAGTGTATAAAGTTTTGCCAGTGCGTCATCGGGAGAAATCATATCATATCCTTCAATATTTCTATTGAGTTCTTTTGCTTTTATAAAAGCATCGTATGCTTCAACGGGCGCATTCGGATATTGAATGACGTAACTGTTGTTTTGTTGTTTTTCACTATATTCTTTGTTTGCTAAATAAAAGTAGATATTACCCTTATAAGTTTATCATCAACAATACAAAGATCTATAGCCTCTTTTGCTTTTTCAAAATCCTTTTCATAATAAAAGTTATAAGCTTTGGTTAATGACGGTTTCTGTGCAAACAACAGAGAGGTCGTCAAGATGATCAAAGATAAGGTTATAAAACGTTTCATATGATTTATGTTGTTTAAGCGTTTTCTATTTCACTGTCTTGATTGGTATTACTTTCCTCAACGTTTTCAGTGGATGGAATAGGGTCATCTGCATTATATTCGTCTTCTTCTTCGTCTCTTGGTACTTGTGTAACGGCGGCAATAATATCTTCTTCTTTCAAGTTGATTAATTTAACTCCTTGCGTAGCACGTCCCA
>JAVWBZ010000016.1:6817-10029 GCA_036649255.1 Bacteroidales bacterium | reverse complement strand
TCTAAGTTGATCTACATGTAATCTGATGGCAATACCAGAGCGGTTGATAATCATTAAATCATCATTATCTGTCACGTTTTTAATGGCAATGAGACCTCCTGTTTTATCTGTGAGATTGATGGTTTTTACTCCTTTACCGCCACGGTTGGTGACGCGATAATCATCTATTAAAGAGCGTTTTCCGTATCCGTTTTCGGATACTACCAAAATGTTGTACTCGGGATTGTCCACACAGATCATGCCTACCACAAAATCCTGATCATGAGCCAGGGTAACTCCTTTTACACCCGATGCGTTTCTTCCCATGGGTCTAACGGTTTTTTCATTGAAACGCACTGCTTTTCCCGAATTAAGGGCCATCATAATTTCACTTTCTCCATTGGTTAAACGAGCATCCAATAAATGATCATCTTCCCGAATGGTGATGGCGTTGATACCGTTTACTCTGGGACGTGAATAAGCTTCCACAGAGGTTTTTTTGATAATCCCTTTTTCCGAACAAAGAATGATAAAATTGTTGTTAATATAATCGCTATCCGTTAAATCTTTGATATTGATTACCGCTTTGATTTTATCATCTCCCTCAATATTGATTAGGTTCTGTATAGCTCTTCCTTTGGAAGTTTTTTGTCCTTCCGGAATTTCATAAACCCTTAACCAGAAACATTTTCCTTTTTCGGTAAAAAAGAGTAGATAATTATGGTTGGTAGCAATATAAAGATGTTCTATAAAATCTTCATCTCTTGAGTTGCTTGCTTTAGAACCTTTTCCACCTCTGTTTTGTACACGATATTCCGAAAGCAGTGTGCGTTTGATGTACCCGAGATGTGAGATGGTAATGACGACTTCAGCATCCGCAATGGTATCTTCGATTTTAAAATCGGAAGCGGCAAATTCTATGCGAGAACGACGGTCATCACCATATTTACTCTTCACTTCGGCAAGCTCATTCTTGATAATTTGCATTCTTAAACCTTCATCCGACAATACTTGACGCAAATAATCAATCGTCTTCATTAATTCATCATATTCATTTTGAAGTCTTTCTCTTTCCAAACCGGTTAGCTGGCGAAGCTTCATTTCAATAATGGCATTGGCTTGTCGTTCGGAAAAGTCCCAGGTTTCGATCAGGCCTTTACGAGCATCATCAACGGATTTGGAAGCACGAATTAAAGTAATAATTTCATCAATAATATCCAATGCTTTCAATAAACCTTCCAAGATATGGGCACGTTCTTCGGCTTTGCGAAGTTCGTAAGTGGCACGACGTACCACTACTTCGTGACGGTGTTTTACAAATTGGACAATGATATCTTTTAAATTGAGGGTCATCGGACGTCCATGTACCAAGGCCACATTGTTAACACTAAAAGAAGCCTGAAGAGAAGTGTATTGATATAATTTGTTAAGTACTACGTTAGGAACGGCCTCGCGTTTAAGTTCGTATATGATGCGGGTTCCATTTCTTTTGTTGGAAAGGTTTTCGATATTGGAAATCCCTTCTATTTTATCTTCTTTAATCAATTCTACGGTACGTTTGATCATTTCCGCAGGATTGGTCATATAGGGGAGTGAAGTGACCACAATGTGAGATTTGCCATTTTCTTCTTCAATGCTGGCATCGCCGCGCATAACCACTCTCCCTCTTCCTGTTTCGAAAGCTTCTCTTACCCCTTCATAACCGTATATAATACAACCTGTTGGAAAATCAGGAGCTTTGATATATTCCATTAATTCGGAGATGGTGATGTCGTGATTGTCAATATAGGCCGAGATACCATCGCAAACTTCGCATAAATTATGAGGAGCCATATTGGTAGCCATGCCCACGGCAATACCGGAAGAGCCGTTCAACAACAAACTGGGAATTTTTGATGGAAGAACAGTGGGCTCTTCTAAAGAATCATCAAAGTTAAATCTGAAATCAACGGTCTCTTTTTGAATATCTTCCAACATCTCTTCTGCAATTTTACGCATGCGGGCTTCCGTATAACGCATGGCTGCAGGACTGTCGCCGTCAACCGAACCAAAGTTTCCCTGACCGTCTATAAAAGGATAACGTAATGACCAAGATTGTGCCATGCGCACCATAGAATCATATACGGCCGAGTCACCGTGTGGATGATATTTACCCAATACTTCCCCTACAATTCTGGCTGATTTTTTGTACGGTTTTCCCGAAACAATTCCCATATCCCACATGGCATATAAAATTCTCCTATGAACTGGCTTTAATCCGTCTCTCGCATCAGGTAGTGCACGCGAAACAATTACCGACATAGAATAATCTATATAAGCCGATTTCATTTGATTTTCAATGTCAACCTGAATAATTTTTTCTCCGTCTGTCATTTTTTCGTTTTTATATTACTGTTAATGTATTAAAAATAAGGTAGTTGTATTGTGTTTTAATAACGTACGAAAATACAAAAAAAAATGATACGCTTGCGAAAAAAATAGAACAAAAAACAGATAAAAATCTATCTGTTTAAAAATAGGTTCTCTATCTCTTCAGAAAGGATTAAAAATCTATGGGAAAATACCCTACGTTATTGTAAACTTCTATGTTTGTTAGCAGCAGTATGATTATAAAAATTGTATCGAAAACCAATATTTAGGTATCCTGAAAACAGTGAAGTATATCTGAGGTTTTTTTGTCTTGTTATGCTTGTAATAAAAATGTTGTACCTGTTTTGAATAAGAAAATCCATTCTGTTATTAATGGGTATTATCATATCTAAACCTAAGTCAACCCCAACATTGAATATAGAAAGATCTTTTGAATGACGTTCGTCTTTCTCCCATTGTCTTGTTGTCAAAATTTGTATGGGATTACCGTTAGTATCTATTTGTGTTTGAGAATGATATTCCCATCCACTCCCTTTTGCAAGAGTATTGATATTATAACCCAATATTGCTCCAAACAAAAAACGTAATTTGAATGATTTTTTTTCAACAAGTCGAAATGAACAAATAAGATTAAGATTAAGCAAATGAAACGAATAATCAATATTTTTATAAAATGAACTGTGTCCGAAGTCATAATCAATATTCATATCAGCATTTTGCCATCTATATTGCATTTCTATTTTAAGATTACAAATAGAGTCTATTTTTGTTTCATAGAAAGGGGTAAACGTAACTCCATTTTTGAAATGATAGATTGTCTTGTAGTCTTGTTCATTAACAAAGTTGGTAAAAGTTCCTATACT
>JAVWBZ010000016.1:0-6807 GCA_036649255.1 Bacteroidales bacterium | reverse complement strand
GAAATAATTCTGTGCGTTTAAAACAGAGAGGTTGAATGTTGTAATGAATACAATTATTACAATATGACTATTTTTGACTGACATAAAATTATTTTGAAATAATAAACAGATTTTCAAGTATTTCATCGTTTGAAATAATTCTCAAAATATAGCTTCCGTTTGATAATTGACTTACATCAATTATTTTTTCGTTTGCCCCAATATTATTTTGTTTTTGTTTTCTGAAAAGTTCTTTCCCTGAAAAGTCATTAATAACGAATAACACAGAACTGCTATTATTAGCGGAATAGTAAACATTCAATTTCTCATTTGCCGGATTGGGATAAATGAGAAGTTCTTTATTGAACGTATTGCTCATTGACTTTTCAATTTCTTCACCAATTGTTCTTTCTTGATTAGAATTTATTGGGGCAGATGGACTACTTTTTTCGATTTTTGAAGTATCAATTGCATTACTTTCAATAAAATCTATCTGCCCACTTTTGCTATTCTGAAAAGTACATCCTTCTGGAATTGCACGAAAAGTTGCTCCAGCCTGAACTGAAAAACCGGATAATAATCTAATTTCAGCAGCTTTAAAAGTGACATTCTGTCCACTTTCTACTGTTACATTGTTACCTGCCTGAATGTAATTTGATGTCTGTGTAAGAAGGGGTAATTGGTTAGTGTTTTCATAGATAATGTGAGCAAGACAATCAGGTGCTTGTTCACTTTTAATGTAATAACGAACATAATCTATTTCATATACACTTGGAAAAACTGTATTTGCATTGGGGACATCACTTCCAGATTGAATGGCAAGATTCATAATAATGCTCATACTTTGTGTAGGATAAGATTTTTCCATAAAGTAAGTTCCTATTTCAATATTTTCTCCACATGAAATGAAGTGCCCCGAAACCGTACTAAATCTATGGAGTACTCTGACTGTAGTTCCATCAATTTGCCAAGTAATTTTATCAAAGTCAAATAAGCAAGTAATAACATGCCACTGTGTGAAATCAGCAGCATTATTTTTTGCAAAAGAGCACATATAATGTGCAGTTTCACCTTCGCCATAGTCGGAATGCACATTGCAAGTAAACCTGTTTATATTATCGCCATACATTTCGAAAAAATCAATTTCATTCCATCCCGGTCCGCCAAAAGTCCAAAATGCAGGCCAAAATCCGTTACCGTTGGGCAATCGGCAACGAATTTCATATTTCCCATAATAAAATTGTTGGCGAGAGTAAAGTTCTCCTGTTGTATAGTCAAAAGTGGCTGTTTTGGTTGTAGGCGGATTTGTATTCCAATCTATTACACATGTTCCTGTATATGGAGTATTGAGTTTTTTGGCAACAATTTTAAGTGTTCCATTACTTACTTCAAGATTTTCAGGCAAATGCCATGCTTTTTGTTTTGTGAAGTCAAAATCTCTTGGAACTCCGGTTATTGGTTCCCATTTTGTTAAATCAAGAAAATTACCATCAAAATTGTCCTCAAAAACGAGATAATAATTTCCATTATTACAGGCAGGCATAGATGGTAAAAAAACTCCTACTTTTTGGCATGTTATAGGTTGTGCATATATGTTTGATACACGTAGAATCAAAATAGATAAATAAAGTATTTTTTTCATATTTCATGGTTTAATTGACAAAGATAATGTTTTTTCAGGAATATGACAATGTAAGTGAAAAATTTTATGCAACAATACACTGCTGCACCAACAGTTCAAATTTATCATCATTGTTTAAATTGTTCTGTCTGAAGCAAAATTCATTCAGATAGGTTTGCATTATGTTTCAAAGACATTTTGTGGTAAGTACCATAAAACCCTCTTTTGAACAAACTCCAAAACTCATCAATACCGTTGGTGTGAATATTCCCATTGGCGTAACTTTCTTTGCGATTGATGACAAACCTTTGAAATTGACTGTCTTTCTTTTCCAAAATTCCATAAGACAGAAACTCATCGGTCATTACAGTTGTATTGGGTTTGCAACATTCTAACAGTATAGCCAATAACTGTTTTCCAGACAACTTTTCACCTTCCTTATTTGGCAATGCAACTCTCTCATACACATCTTTTTTTGTCCTATCTTTAATTCCAACAATAGGTGTGTAGAAATCCCTCTACCTCTTTTATTGGTTCTATTTTCAGTGTGTTTATTCTTTTTTGCAGGTTTCCCATTCACATAAGTTTCATCTATTTCAACGATTGCCTCAAATGGTTATTTGTCTTTCTCATTGTCCATTGCCTTTCGGATGAGGTTTAACATTTTCCACCCAGTTTTGTAGGTAAAGCCAATTTCCCTTTGCAGTTGCAATGCAGAAACACCTTTCTTTGCCAATAAGATAGTGTTTATGGCAAAGAACCACTTCTTTAAATCTGTTTGGGAGTTGTAGAAAATTGTACCGTGAAAAATAGAGAACTCGGTAGGGCAATCGTTACAGTGGAAAAATCTACATTGCGAGGTTCCTCTTTTCCAATAAACTCTATTACTTCCGCAATGAATGCAATGTGGTTGGGAGGGGAAATCTTACTTCAACGAAATATTTCTTAAAATCAGATAGGATGTGGACAGGGTTGATTTCGGGAACATTCAAATATCCCAAATAATTTAAAAAGATACGGATATGGTGCATCTTTAAAATAGGCATCCCAATACCAACTCACAAACCTATCTGCTTGGTCGCAAAAAACATCTTACAATTGGTTTTACTTCTTTTTTGAATAAATATGACAATTTCTCATTATCTCTTCTGTTGTCATTTCGATCATAATATTTGTTGTATTTTTATATATTTAACCAATTTTGAAAGACTTAATTTTAATGATGAAATTGACTTAAAAAGACAACTTTTGTTATCTAAAGAACACTTGCAATAATGTAGAGTATATTCCCAATTAAATAAATAGGAAGAATAACGCAGATATTGGATAATCTTGTATTTAAAAATGAATTTTTAGAGGGTGAAGTCCCCGCTTATATACGCCAAGGTTCCTGTATAATTTCCTGTTATTTCATTATTTTCACTGTCTGTCAACTGGAAAGTAAGAGTATAGATATCTCCGTCAATGCTGACAGTGAAATTCCCACTGTTTAGAAGACCGTATTGTGACAAATTTCCCTCCGAAATTTGATGTCCCCATATTCCGTTAAATGTGTATGGTACAATGGTGCCAAAATCGGTAAAATGGTAACTCCCTGCGTCTAATTTGTTGAGACTTTGCGTATGAAGTGTCAATAGAAGATGTACCGATGCTTTTTCCGTGCTTGAGCAGACGGAATCTGAATTTGTATTCAGGCTGTCTTGGTTGGAAAGTAACGTAAAAACATCTTCAATAGAGGCCAAATCTTTCATAGAAGAGAGATCTAAAACCAATTGTTGGGAAGATGCTCCGGTGGAATCTTGTACCGTAGCAAAAAACAAAGTACCTCTGTACAAATCATGACTGGCTCCGTTAATGATGATGCTCCCTTTGGAAGTTTCACTTGTTTGGATGTCTTCACAGGAAGAAACAACAGAAGCAAGTGAAAAAATAGTGATTGCGATTGATAATAATTTTTTCATAATATTTGGTTTTATGGATTGAAATCTTGTTTTCTGAATGGTAATTCGATTAAAAATGCAACTGTATTCTTTCTATATAATTATTCAATAACCTTTTTTGTTTCCACCTGTAAAACTTCTTTCACCTTGTGGTCATATAAAATGGCTACCACAGTGCAATTGTTTTTATTCCAATCTTTTCCTTTAAAATCAAGTTGATAGCCTATGGTATAAGCCGAATCTTTTTCTAAAATACCGGTGGGGGTAATGCGTTCTCCGTAGGTTCCATTGATCCCAAGTCTTAAAACGTGATCATGAACATAGTTTTGGATAATTTCCGTTCCTTTTAATTGGGGGCTTATAATGCCATCTTCTATCAGAAAAAAAGATAGTTGAAGTGGGTTTTCGTAAGTTTTTAGCATTGTAGTTTTGGAATAGATGGAGAGGATGTTGGTTGCTACATCAAATTTATTAATTAACTGTATGCCGGCATATATTTGAGAGCGATCTATCTCCATGATGCTGTTTTGCCATTGTGTTCTCCCAACGCCACCTGAAACGGGCTTCCGGTTAATGATACCGGCAGGGAAAGAACCGATGGCATAATCATTGTATAATTGAGTGCCTGCTGTTGTGGTAAAATCATAGGGAAATTGAGGGTCGACTGCTGCAAAACTGCCTGCATGAATGGCAACAATGGCTAAAGTGTCGCCATAAAGGACTTTTAATTCAGCCGCTTTTTCATGCCCTTTTGGGCAATTGGGACATTGTTGTCCCGTGTATTCTTCAAGTAATACTTTTCTATATACGGTGGCAGGATCCAATTTCGGAAATTCCACATCTACATCAATGGTTTGTTTGTCTGCAATAAAGGGGCCTTCAATCTTGTCGCAGGAGCAAAAAACGACGACGGAGATCAGTATTAAAAAATAATATTTTTTCATCTGGATATTTTTTTAATCATTGAATGATAAAGTAACTGAATGATAGATCATGTATGGTATTTTTCTATTTTATTTTTCAATATTTACTATAGGGTGATTATTTTAAATTGAAAATATTTTAGAAGGAAGTCGTGACAGATAAACCTACCCCATAAGAAGCCGGAACTGCACGGCAAACCCCACCTACACATAAAATTCCTTCACGCGTTTTGCCAAAATTAAGGGCAATGCGGGTCGTTTTCCATACATAGGCAGCAGAGATATTAAAATAATGTAGTCTTTGTTCTTTTATTTTATTGCCGTAATTCCATTGATCTCCTACAGAAAGAAACCAATTGGGACTGATGGAGTATTCTAACATTCCATATAACCAGCTTCCTGCATCTTCTTTGGCATAAAGATGTTGTGCTTCAAGACGAAGTGCATGTTTGGTGGTAATTTTGCAGGTTAAATCGGCTGCAACCAAATGTCCGTGTAAAATACCTTCGTGACCTTGCAGCTCTTTCAGATTGTAGATAATATAGTTGTATGCTAAAATAAGTTTCCACCTTTTATCGAATCTTCTGCTTAGTTCAATTCCAATATCCTGATATAATAATTCCGGACCGAATTTAAAGAAAGAAGAGGTATATCCTTCACTACCTGAAACGGTACCCAAAGAGTCGGCTGTTGGCACTAACTGTTTTTCGATATTATGAAAACGGGAAAAATTAAAAGTAATGTCGGTTCCATATTTCCCTCCGATTTTAGTCTTTTTAGGAATTTGATAGTTGGCTTGAAGCTGAACCCCAATCTGTCCGTTGGCTTGGCTGGAGTAACTGTAATTTCCAATTAATTGATAAGCATATTGTCGATTGATAGCCGGAATATAGTTAATCGATAAAAGCGAATTATTTCCTTCTAATCTTTGTGAACGGAAGTCCATATTATCTGCTCGAATGAAAGAGGCAGATACTCCAAAACCTTTCATAGAGTAAGTTGCGGATAGAAAAAGAGCTTCTCCATTTTTATAGATAAAATCATTGGTGGTGTTGGGATCGTTTATTTTGTTGGCATATTCTGCCTCCAATCGAAAGCCTTTGTATCCGAAATTGATGCGTGCAGCCCAAGTAGCCACGTTTGCCGGAATTTTATTTGCCGGAATGAGGGCATTGGTTGCTACCGAATCCGGAAATATGGTGATGTATATATCGTCGGTGGATTTTTCAAATTTGCTGACGAAACTGGCCCCAATGGTCGCCGTGAATCCTTTTTCATTTATCACAGGAATCATATCGGCTAAAGCAATCTCACCGTCAATTCCTCTGACATAGTCATTTCGTTTGTTATATTCGAAATCAAAGTTTTTACGTTCAATACCCCATATTCCTTTAATATAAATTCCTTTATAGGGCGTAATTTTGATCCGGGCGCCTAATAAACTGTTGTCAATTCCTAATTGCCTTTCTTCGTAAGCTCTTAAAGTAAATCCGTTTCCAAATTGTTCGTAAAAAGTACCGCCGGTTACTTGGATGAAATCGTTTTTATATTCGGCAAAATAGTGGGTAATGCCCTGTCCTTTATAACCTATTTTCTCAAAGTCAATCAAAGGGAAGGAGAAAAATTCGTATCGAACGCCAGCCGAAAAGCCTCCGTTTGAGTAAAGTACATTTAAATAAGTATTGGCTCTGACTTTAGAATCAACGGGTTCAGCTCCTATTAAAGAATCAGGAATGTAATACATGCCATTAAAACCGAATTCACCGCTAATTTTCCCGTTGCCAATCATGTGTTGCGCCTTTATGGATAAAGAGGTAAAAATTAAAAAACAGATAATAATAAATTTTCTTCTATAACTCATAATCTTCAGATTATACTATTTTGTAACCAGTCTTTTTACTACTTCAAAAACTTCTTCTTCCGATCCTGGAGCGTAGGAAGTGTGTTGCCAAACAATTTCCCCTTTTCCGTTTAATATGCACAAATAAGGAATGTCGGCTACATTCATAGCACGCTTGAAATCCCAATTGATATCTTGCAAGACTACAAAATCCCAATTTTTCCCATTTACAAAAGGAGCTACTCTGGCCGCGGTTTTGGAATCATCAATGGAAATGGCATACAATTTTACACCCGTTTCTTCTACCCAATCTTCATATACATCGGAAATAGCCAATAATTCGGCGATACAGGGCTTGCACCAAGTTGCCCAAAGGCTGATGATAATAGGTTTCCCGTCATTGGTGATGTCACTTGAATTGATAACCTTTCCATCCAAGGTTTTTAACTCAACGGAAGGAAGGGTGGGTAAACGTTTTTCTTTTCCTGCTTCTTGAGCAAAGAG
>JAVWBZ010000015.1:0-14817 GCA_036649255.1 Bacteroidales bacterium | reverse complement strand
CTACAATAGTGCAATTAAAAGTTTTTCTGCCTTTGTAATACTATCTATCGACTTGCATTTCAATTCTACAATAGTGCAATTAAAAGATGGGTGGCGTTAACATAATTTTACCAAAACCAAATTTCAATTCTACAATAGTGCAATTAAAAGTATACACCGTTAATGGTCATCCCTGTAGTGGCGTAATTTCAATTCTACAATAGTGCAATTAAAAGAAGAATGCCGAATACAAGGAGATTGATGATGAGATATTTCAATTCTACAATAGTGCAATTAAAAGCTTATAGTTCGCTGATGTCCTGCGCGCGTTCATAATTTCAATTCTACAATAGTGCAATTAAAAGATATACAAAAAAGAATCAACAAAAGATGAAATCGATTTCAATTCTACAATAGTGCAATTAAAAGCCGTTTGATTTACTAAAAAAATAATCTGATAATCAGATGTTTATGTTTTTAGAAACAGCGAATAAAGATAATGAAAATTGTCGATATACAATAATAAAAAAAGTACTGGGGAACGACAATTTTTATAAGTATTTAATTTTCAGTATTTCAAAGAACTTGTGAGAGATGTTTGGTAGCAAGAGGTCAAATTTGTCATTCATAAGGGAGGTAAACGACAACTATTTGATTCAAAATTTTATAGAAAGAACTTGGTAAATATTCCATTGTTACATACGAAGTTTCATTCCAGCTAATAGGGTGTCAATTTTAAAATCAAAAATACTTCGCATTTCTCCGGCCATACAAAGCCCACATTCTTCACACATCCCGGCTGTTTTTCCAACACATTCCGTGAGGCGAGTTCCATTTGGTAAAATGAAATTACAGACCCAACACTGTTTCTCAAATTGGTTGTCTCTCATTAATTTCAATCCTGAAACCGAATTCATGATAGGAAATCCTTGCTTTTTCATCAGAATGATTTCATCAATAATTTGGCGACGTTTTTCCCAAATTAAAAACATGGATTCGGTTCCGGCATATGGAGTGTGGAAGTTCAGTGAAATGTTTTTGATGAAAGGGTGATCCTGTACATATTGTATGGCTTCTTTTACATTGGTGTAATTATGATTGTTTATTACCATGTTGACACTTACGTTTTTATGTCTACTTAGAGTTATGTTTTTTTCTAATTTTTCAAAAGTCCCCGTTCCACGAATTTCATCGTGAAACTTTCCTATTCCATCCATGCTCACCCAAATTGAATCGGCCTTAATCTCTTGAAAGGGTAATTGTGCATTGGTGGTGACTGTGGTAGAATAAAAACCGATTTGCTTGGCAACATCTATTAAGTCATTCATGTTTTTTGTTCCATCATGCCAGATAAGAGGTTCACCTCCTTCAAAATCAACAAAGCGTGAACCGAGTTGATATGAATATTCCAATTCTTTTTTGATTTGATCATACGTTTTAACCGTTGGTTGTATGTGATTATAAACGTGACAATGTTTGCAGGCGAGATTGCACTCATCTGATACGAATAAAACGGTTTGTAAAGGATTCCTTTTCCCAAAAAATTTTGATTTAATAAACCAGTTCAATAAATATAAATACATGATCATAAAATAATATATTTTGGAAAGAGTTGGTAGTTCTTCCTGAAAGCCAATCCTTTGTGTCAAAAAAGTTCTATTTGTTAAAATAACGATTGAATAAACCTTCGAAACCTTTTCCGTGACGGGCTTCGTCTTTAGCCATTTCATGAACGGTGTCGTGAATAGCATCTAAGTTTAATTCTTTTGCATTTTTTGCAATGCGCATTTTGTCAGCACACGCACCACTTTCGGCATTCATACGTTTTTCCAAATTTGTTTTGGTATCCCAAACGCATTCCCCGAGAAGTTCTGCAAATTTGGCACAATGTTCAGCTTCTTCCCATGCATAACGTTTAAAAGCTTCTGCAATTTCAGGATAACCTTCTCTATCGGCTTGGCGACTCATGGCCAAATACATGCCTACTTCCGTGGCTTCACCTATAAAATGTGCATTCAAATCTTGGATCATTTCTTTGCTACAACCTTTGGCAATCCCAATTTCATGCTCTGTTGTAAATGATAATAAAGCAGTTTCATCCAAAATTTTAAATTTGGAAGCAGGTTGCTTACATTGAGGACAAAATTCGGGAGCGCTGTCTCCTTCGTGTACATAACCGCATACAGTACAGATAAATTTTTTCATAAAGTAATCATTTTGGTTAATTTATATAGTTTTGCTTTGTTTCGGTAAAGCGTTACAAAAGTAAGATAAAATTCATTATAATCTGTTTTAAAGTTAAAAAACTTTCATGATGGTAAAAAGATAGAAGATGAAAGGATAAAAACTCCTTATGATTTTCTATAAAAAGTGATGAGTAAAGAGGTAGAATCTTATAAATGATTCTTAAAATTTTTCTACTTATTTTTTTAGAAAGATTCTTTCTGTTAATTAATGCTAAACTTTAAAATTAGGGAGGTGAAAATGATGTAATTTATCGTAAAAAAGCCCAATAATCAATGTTTTTGTCATAATCAAAAAAAAAAGTGAAAAACGTATTGTTTTAAAAAAAAAGTTTATTTTTGTCAAAATTTTCTAACTAAATCATAATAACATGAACGAACAAGAAAACACAGTAAGTTTCTTTAGATTTGAAGATTTAAGGATTTACGCAAAGGCTCTTGATTACATCAATTGGGTGCATGGTGTTGTAGCTCAATTTCCTACTGCTCAACAAGTAAACTTAGGGGATTCATTTCTAAAATCTGCTCAAGGCATTGCGCTCAATATTGCAGAAGGTTCAGCCAGAAACAAAGCGCAGTTTGTGTACTATTTAAAAATGGCAAAAAGCTCTGTTAGAGAGTGTGTCGTTTACACTGAGATAGCTTCAGGTTTGAATGCTATGAATGACGAACAAAAAGAATATTCAAGAAATCAATTAATGGAACTTACAAAAATGATAGGTTCGTTGGTTGCATCTCTTCAAAGAACCGTGCCCTTATCCGCACGCGAAGATGATATGGACGACATGCACGATATGATGTAATCCTTTTTTCTTTTATTTAACTAAATTTAGGGTAAGGTAGCTGCTTTGCCCTTAATTTGTTATTGCTTTTTCTCATTATTTTTTTCTTTCATTCAATGCTACAATATAAATTATTGTATATTTGCACCCTTTTAATGATGATGAAATCCCTTTAAAATATGAAAATAAAAATAGAAAAATTTGATTTACAACGATTTATAATAGTATGGAGGTCTCTTTTCTTTTTACTGATTTTTTTTAGTATGATCCATAATGTCTTTCCCAGGGAAATAGAAAAAGATAAATTAGTTGAATACGGAGAAAAAGCATTCCAACAAAAATGCCAGGCAAGTTTTGGTAATTCATTTCAAAAGATGAATCTTGAAAAAGTTCATTTTGTAGAAGAAAATAATCAGCTATTACTAGCCATCTTAGATTATCAGGATCAGGGTTTTATTGTTTTAAGTGCTGATGATGCGATGATGCCTGTTTTGGCTTATTCGGTTGAGAATGGATTGAATATGGATGATTTGGCTCCAGCTGTTCGTTATTGGCTTGATATTTATAAATTACAAGTGCAAGAGGTTAGAAAAAATAAGATAGAACCTACTGATGAGGTTGTGCAAGCTTGGAAAAAATTGAAGTCTCCGTTGATTAATAAAGGTACGGTGGTTGTGGCTCCCCTAATTTCGGCTCAATGGAATCAGTCTAAATATTATAACCAGTATTCTCCATTTGACCAGAATTCTCCTGAAGGATATGATGGGAGGGTGCCTGTTGGGTGTGTTGCAGTGGCCATGTCAATGATAATGTATTATTATCGCTATCCTGAAACGGGAATAGGAAGTAAAACCAATTATACCAATTATGGAGATTTTTATGTTAATTTTGGAGCAACAGAATATCATTATGAAGCGATGCTGGATGATTTAACCACGTATAACAGCGAAGTGGCAAAGCTTATTTTTCATGCTGCTACCAGTGTTGATATGAATTATGCTGCCGATGGTTCCGGTGCCTATTCAGTGAATGTTCCTGATGCATTGGCTACCCATTTTAACTATTCACAGAATATACAACAAATTTTAAGATCACACTCTTCCAATGCAGATTGGATCTCAATGCTAAAAACTGAATTGAATAATCGTCGCCCTGTTTATTATTCCGGTTCCAGCGAAGAAGGCGGGCATGCTTTTGTTTGCGATGGATATGATTCGGATGATCTATTTCATTTTAATTTTGGATGGGGAGGAACTGGTAATGGTTATTTTTCGGTAAATAATACAGTATCCGACGCAGTGGGTGGCTATAATAATTACCAAGGAATTGTCAAAGGAATTTATCCTGGGGGAATTTATCCGAATTATTGTTCTGAACATGAAATTATTAAAGCAACCTCTGGTAGTTTAGATGATGGTAGTGGAAATCAAAACTATCTGAATAACACGAATTGTACTTATGTGATTGCTCCTGACAATGCTCAGTCATTCACCATCACCATTCAAACAATAAATACTGAAGAAAATGTGGATACACTTTCTTTTTGGAAAGGAAATCCTGAAAACGGATTGTTGGTATCGTCTTATTCGGGAACTTCAAATTCTCCACAAACTTTGACAATTGAAAATACAGATTCTCTGTATATTACTTTTAAAACTAACAATACCGTTACAGGGGAAGGTTGGAAATTAAAATATTCTGTAGAACGTGATGTTACTGCTTGTTCTTCTTTGTTGGTGTTTACTCAACCTTCAGGTACGTTTGAAGATGGTAGCGGGGATGCTCATTATGCTTCTTCTTCTGAATGCGAATGGGTGATTTACGTGAATAAAGCTTCAAGTATCAATATCTCATTTTCTTATTTTGATATTAGTCCTGAAGATGCTATTTATATTTATAATATGCGGACTTATCCACCTTCTCTCATTGCTACTTACACGGGAAGTGAAATACCTCCTGTTACAGTTTGCCCTTCTAATAGGGTAAAAGTGGTGTTTGCAACAGATAATTTTATTCAGAAAACAGGATTTGTGGCTCATTGGAATACCAATCTCGTTGATGCTATTGACAATCAATCTGAAATAACATGTGCCATTTATCCGAATCCGGCTTCAGATTATATACAGATACAATTAAACGGTTCAGTAGCTTCAAACTATCACCTTGCTGTTTATGATGTAACAGGGAAACAGATTTTTAGTCAGGATATTATGCTTGATTCAAATAAATATCTATTAAATACGACCCATTTGGCAGCAGGATTTTATACTTTTCAACTGAGCAATCAAGATGGTTGTATTACCAAAAAAATGATTATCAATAGGTAATCGGAATGGATTATTGTTTCATTATTTCGCGATTGCGAAGAATGTCAATTGCCAAATAAATGGCGTTTCTGAAAGATTGACAGGAAGCTTGGTTTTTTCCTGCAATTTCGTATGCTGTACCATGTGCGGGTGAAGTTCTTACAATGGGTAAGCCGGCGGTAAAATTCACTCCTTGATCCATGGCAAGTACTTTGAAAGGAATCATACCTTGGTCGTGATACATGGCCAGAATAGCATCAAATTTCTTATATTCTCCCGATGCAAAAAATCCATCTGACGGGAAAGGTCCGAATGCATTGATTTTTTCATCGAAAGCCTGTTGAATGGCTGGAATTATAATGGTGTTTTCTTCTTTACCTATTAAGTTATGATCTCCGGCATGCGGATTGAGGGAAAGTACGGCTATTTTTGGATTTGTACAAGCAAAATCGTTAACCAAGGATTGGTGTAAAGTTCTTAGCTTTTTCAGAATTAAATCAATTGATATATTTTCAGCTACTTCATGAATGGGAAGATGATTGGTAACAAATCCTATTCTTAACTCTTCTGCTACCATCAGCATCAAAGCATTCTGCGATTGAAACTGATGAGCTAAGTATTCAGTGTGGCCGGGAAATTTGAATTTTTCTGATTGAATATTGTTTTTATTGATAGGAGCCGTCACAATGGCATCAAGGAGATTGGCTTTTAAGTCTTTACAAGCCGAATTAAGGGCTAAAGCCGATAATTTGCCTGCCATCTCGGTTGAAGTCCCGATTTCAATCTTAATTTCACCATCCATTAAATTAATGAGATTGGCTTTTTTAGCTGAAGCTTGTTCCGGAGTTTTGATAAATTGAAACGAAAAATCTCCAATATCCATCGACTTTTTATGATAAGCGGCAATTTTGGCCAGTCCGTAAACGATGGGAGTACATAATTCCATCATTTTGAGGTCGGAAAGAGATTTCATAATCACTTCATAACCAATTCCGTTAATGTCGCCTTGGGTAATGCCTATTTTGAATAATGGAGTTTCCGTTGCCATACTATAAAATTAAATCAGATTATTAGAGTGTTACTTTTACTTCGAATTCTTCATAACCTTCAATGATGTCACCTACTTTTATATCATTGAAGTTTTCAATATTTAAACCGCAATCCTGTCCAGATACAACCTCTTTTACGTCATCTTTGAAACGTCTAAGTGATCCTAATTTACCTGTATAAATCACAATACCGTCGCGAATCAATCTGATTTTTGTGTTCCGTTGCAATTTGCCGTCCAGCACCATACATCCAGCTATATTACCCACTTTAGTGATTTTATAGACTTCTCTTACTCCGATGTTACATAATATTTTTTCGTGAATTTCCGGAGAGTGCATCCCCACAATGGCATCTTTGATTTCATTGATGGCAGTATAGATGATAGAATAGGTACGGATATCAATTTGTTCTTGTTCAGCTAATTTACGTGATCCCGGGGAAGGACGAACCTGGAATGCCACAATAATGGCATTGGAAGCTGACGCTAATAATACGTCGCTTTCGGTTACTGGTCCCACAGATTTGTGAATTACATTTAATTGAACCTGATCGGTAGAAAGTTTCAATAAAGAATCGGAAAGAGCTTCTACGGAACCATCCACATCGCCTTTTACAATGATGTTGAGTTCTTTGAAGTCGCCAATGGCAATTCTTCTTCCGATTTCATCTAAGGTAATGTGTTTTTGGGTTCGTAATCCCATTTCTCTTACAAGTTGGGCACGTTTTGTTGCAGCAATACGGGCATCGTGTTCCGAGGTACAAACTTTAAAAATATCACCTGCTTGGGGAGCTCCATTCAAACCTAACATGAGTACCGGTGTAGCAGGGCCGGCCGATTCAATTGGTTGGTTTCTTTCGTTGAAAAGGGCTTTTACTTTGCCATAACAGCTACCGGCCAAAATAGGATCCCCAATTTTCATAGTTCCGTTTTGGACAAGAATTTTGGCAACATATCCTTTCCCTTTATCTAATGCCGATTCTATGACAGTCCCAATGCCCAAACGTTTTGGATTGGCTTTTATTTCTAACATTTCAGCTTCCAATAATACTTTTTCAAGCAACTCTTTTACATTGGTACCATGTTTTGCATCAATTTCCTGACATTGGTATTTTCCTCCCCATTCTTCTACCAATATATTCATATTGGCTAGTCCTTCGCGAATTTTTTCCGGAGCAGCACTGGCTTTATCAATCTTGGTAATGGCAAAAACCATAGGAACACCAGCTGCTTGCGCATGATTGATAGCTTCAACGGTTTGAGGCATGATAGAGTCATCTGCTGCAATGACAATGATACACAAGTCGGTAACTTTGGCTCCGCGGGCACGCATAGCTGTAAAAGCTTCGTGACCTGGTGTATCCAAGAATGTTATTTTTTTACCGTTAGAGAGTTGAACTTCGTAAGCTCCGATGTGCTGGGTAATCCCACCGGCTTCTCCGGCAATTACATTTGATTTACGAATATAGTCAAGTAAGGAAGTTTTACCATGGTCAACATGTCCCATTACCGTAATAATAGGATGACGGGGAATCAGGTCTTCCGGGTTGTCTTCTTCAGTAATGGAAGTCTCTTCTTCCACATCAGCACCCACAAATTCAACTTGAAAACCGTATTCGTCTGCCAATAAGGAGATGGTTTCGGCATCCAATCGTTGATTAATGGATACAAAAAGCCCTACACTCATACAAGTAGCAATGATTTTATTTACATTGATATTCATAAGGGTGGCTAACTCATTGGCTGTAATAAATTCGGTAACTTTTAATATCTTTTGTTCTTCAATTTCTTGTAGTGCGTGCTCTTTAATTTCGGCATGAATGTGTTGACGTTTTTCTCTTCTACGTTTTGATGTTTTTGATTTTCCGAGAGGTTCAAGGCGCTGCATGGTCTCTCTGATTTGTCTTTGAATATCCTCTTCCGAAATTTCGACTTTTGGAGTCACTGCATTTTTCTGACGATTGTTGTCTTCTTTTCCACCTTGTTTGATGGCTGATTGCTTGATTCTTTTTCTTTTCTTTTTCTTTTTCTCAGCTTCCGATGCCGTGTTATTATGAGGTGCGTCTTTTTTTACGGGCTCTTTTACTTTTGCAACGGGCAGATCAATTTTACCCATGATTTTGGGCGCTTTTAATTTTTCTACCGTGGTTTTGATAAATTCAATTTTTCTCTCTCCCGGAGCCGTTTGAGGAACCGGTTTTGTTGGGGTAGGGATTTCAATAACCATTTCTTTAATAGTTTCTTTTGGCAGTTCAATTACTTTTTCCTCCTCTTTTGGAGCTTTTTTAGTTTTCTTTTTATTGAATACGTCCAAATCAATCTTGTCAATAATTTTGATATTGTCGGAAATATTTTCTACTTTGGTTTCAATATGTTCCGGTATTTTTGGAGGAGTGGAAAGTTCCGGCGTATCCTCTTTTTCTATTATTTCTATTATTTCTATTTTTTCTTCTTCTATTTTTATAGGAATTTCTTCAATCTGTTTTTCCACTATTTCTTCAGCGAGAGCTTTTTTCTTTGGCTTGGTGATTTCATCAAGATTGATTTTGCCCAAAACTTTTGGGGTAACTTTTTCAACTTTTGGGCTGGGCACAGGTTCTATTTCAATGACATTTACATTTTTGATTAAAACGTCTTCAACAGGCTGTACTTCAACTTCGGGGTTTTGCGGCATCGAAATAGCCGCTTCATCTTCCTTGTTTTTAGAATTAAAGGCTCCTAAATCAATTTTCTTAGACTCTTCTTTAACCAATTTTTCACCGTGAAACTCCATAATCAGAACTTCATACATTTCAGCAGTAAGTTTAGTATTAGGACTTTCAATAATGTCAAAGTTTTTCTTCTTTAACACAGAGACGATCGTATTTATTGCAACATTAAATTCACCTGCTGCTTTTCCTAATCGCGGTATTTTTCTCTCTTCTGCCATATTATTTATTTTCAATTTTGAATTTACAATTTACAAACTTCGTCTTTTAGTAATGTAGCTACTTGAGTATCTAATTTATTATTCCACCTCAAGCTCTTTTTTCACGGATGTAATTACATCATCTACTGTTTCTTCTTCTAAATCAGTACGTTGAATGAGTTCTTCACGACTAAGAGTTAGAATGCTTTTGGCAGTATCACAACCGATATTTTTGAAAGCATCGATTACCCATTGATCGAATTCGTCGCTGAATTCATTCAAGTCAACATCTTCTTCTTCTATTACGTCGTCTCTAAATACATCAATTTCATAACCCGATAATTTACTGGCCAATTTGATATTATAACCGCCTTTACCGATAGCCAAAGAAACTTGATCTGGTTTCATATAGACATTAGCGGTTTTGTTTTCATCATCCAATTCGATGGAAGTGATTTTAGCAGGACTCAGTGCACGGGTAATGAGAAGACTCATATTGGTGGTATAGTTGATTATATCAATATTTTCATTTCTCAATTCACGCACAATACTATGAATACGACTTCCTTTCATGCCCACACAAGCACCAACAGGATCAATACGGTCGTCGAAAGATTCTACCAAAACCTTGGCTCTTTCGCCGGGAGATCGAACCACATTTTTAATGGTGATAAGCCCGTCATATACTTCTGGAATTTCAGTTTCCATTAATCTTTCTAAGAAAGTCGGCGCTGTACGTGAAATGATAATCAAAGGGGAAGAAGATCTGATTTCTACACGAAGTACAACAGCGGAAATAGTATCGCCTTTTTTGTATTTGTCTGCCGGAATCTGTTCTGATTTGGGTAATACCAGTTCAACACCCTCTTCGTCCAATACTAAAATCTCTTTGCGCCATACCTGACTCACTTCACCGGTGATCAATTCTCCAATTCTGTGTTCGTATTTCTTATAGATAAGATCTTTTTCATATTCCATAATTTTAGCTATCAAATTCTGGCGAAGAGCCAAAATTTCACGACGGGCAAAGTCAGAAAGTCTGATATTTTCCATCACTTCTTCTCCGACTTCAAAATCTGGCTCAATTTTAATTGCTTCAGATAAAGCTATTTGAGTAAACTCATTTTCTACGTCATTGTCATCTACAATTTCACGATACCTTTGAATTTCAAGATCTCCACGGTCAACATTTACAATCACTTCAAAATTGGCATCCGGTCCGTATTTTTTAGTTAAGGCCGAACGAAATATATCTTCCAAGATGCGCATTAAAGTTTCTCTTTCAATATTTTTGAAATCTTTAAACTCAGCAAAAGTCTCAATTAAATTTAAGCTATCTTCCATTTTGTATGCTTTATGATTGATTAATATGATTTCTGTTTATATATTATAAAAATAAAGGGGACATCCGTCCCCACATTTCACCATTTTATAAAAAAATCCCACTTTAGGAGTGGGAAGTTTTTTGAGTTGACCAACCAGGATTCGAACCTAGACAGACAGTACCAAAAACTGTAGTGCTACCGTTACACCATTGGTCATCGTCGTTTGAGGTTGCAAAAATACAATTTTTTTTTATTTTGCAACATCCTGAAAATAAAAAAAATATTTTTTTTTTTAACTTGTTGTGCAACAGATTAATTAAAACTATATCCTGGGATAGGAAAATCATTCGGAAGTGAGTTTTAAACAGTAAAAGCTACTATTTTGCTTGTTTTCAGAGAAGAACTTGCTTGTAAAATGAGATATTCATGCGTTTTATTGAAAAATCACGTACCTTTGCATAATTAAAAGATCAAACTTTTATTCTTATTATAATATTGATAATGGTTAAAAATACAAATTATGAAAAAATATAGTTGCATTTTTTTCTTTTTTTCTTTTTTTTCTTTTTTGCAAGCTCAAAATGTTTCTCCGATAGTGTTGGATAAGGTGAATGCTCGTGAAATAACAGTGGATCTATTTGGAAATATATATCTTTTACAGGAGGCTGCCTTATATAAATATTCTATTGCGGGGGAATTTCTCTGTTCATATAGTAATTTTACATTGGGAAGTATTCGGTCTGTTGATGTGTCCAATCCTATGAAAATCATGCTTTTTTATCGTGATGCCGGTTCCATTGTTTTTTTGAATGATCAACTTTCACCTATTATTGAAACACTGGATTTGTATGCTAAAAATTTGAATACTATCTCTTTGGCAACTTATTCTACCACCAATAATATTATTCTCTTCGATCATCTTAATATGGATATGATTGTGTTGGATTTTTTTTTGAATGAAAAATCTCGTGTACATTTTACATTTCATGATTTCGATCCTATTAGGATGGTTGAGATAAATGAAAAACAATTGGTTATGAATAATCCTGCCACCGGATTTTATTTTTTTGATTCTTTCGGAACTTATGAAAAAACGATTGGAATTAAAAATATTGATTTTTTTCAAATAATCAATCATGCTATTTATTACCTTAAAGAGGGGGGGATATATAGATATGATTATCGGAAAATGGAAGAAAAAAATATTGAAATTCAACAGAATAATGTTAAACAAGTCTTGGTTTATAGGGATAAACTTATTTTGTTGAAGACAAATGGCAATGTATTGATTTATTAATAATGAGATGTTTATATTTTTTGGATAGGTTCGCTTTATACATGTCTAAATGCACCTATTTTTGTCGTTTGGATTTTTGTCCTTGGTGAGTAATAATATTTTGATCAATAGTTAAAACAGATAAAGAATGAAAAGAATAGTGTTTTGGTTGATTACGGGATTGGTGTTATTTTCAATAGCCGGTTGTGTTACAAAACAAAAATATAATGAATTGGAAAGCAGATATAAAACTTGTAACGATGAATTGATATTTGCAACTGCTGAAAAAATTGATTTTGAGAATATTAATAAACAGCTTGATTTGGAACTGGGACAATTAAAGGAAAAAATTGAAAAAATGAGAAATGATACGCTATCCTTGTCAAGAAAATTGCGTCAGTCAGAAAGAGATTTGGCTAAATCAATCAGAGATTATGATGATTTATTGAAGAATTTTGCTGAATTAAATTTAAATAACAATGCTGAAGTGAATAATTTGCTTTCCGATATTGATAAAATTAAAACACAATTGGAAGAACGTGAAAAAGAGTTAAATAAACAGCGTGATGAATTGAATTTGGCCATGATGAATTTGTCTGATCAGGAAGAAAAAATGAAAGAGTTACAACATATCTTGGATCAAAAGGATGCTGAAGTAAAATCATTGAAAGAAAAAGTTTCCGATGCTTTAAAAGGGTTTGCAGGAAGTGGCTTGAATGTGTATGAAAAAAACGGAAAGGTATATGTTTCGATGGAAGAAAAATTATTGTTTGCTTCGGGAAGTTGGGAAATCGGAGAACAAGGGTTGTTGGCTATTAAAGAATTGGCGAAGGTGTTGGAAAATGATCAAGATATCAACGTATTGATAGAAGGACATACCGATAATGTTCCGTATAAGGGTGGTACTCAGGTAAAAGATAATTGGGATTTAAGTGTTTTGCGTGCCACTGCTGTGGTAAAAGCACTATTGAAATATGGAAAAATTGAGCCGCTTCGGTTATCCGCTTCGGGACGAGGAGAATATATGCCAATAGATTCGAACGATAATATTCAGGCAAGAGCCAAAAATCGTCGTACTGAAATTATTCTTACTCCTAAATTAGATGCGTTGTTTAACATAATCGAATCCAATTAACAAGGTAAATGCAATTTTCACAAACGCTTCTCAATTGGTATGAAGAGAATAAACGTTCACTTCCATGGCGAGGCGAGTTGGATCCCTATAAAATATGGGTTTCGGAAATTATCTTACAACAAACCCGAGTGAATCAGGGTTGGGAATATTATCTCCGTTTTATTGAAACATTTCCTGATGTGAAATCATTGGCCGATGCTTCGGAAGAACAGGTGCTGAAAGTATGGCAAGGATTGGGCTACTATTCACGTGCCCGAAATATGCACGTTGCCGCTCAAAGTATTATACGGAATCATCATGCTATTTTTCCGAAAGATTATCATGATATTATCAGTTTAAAAGGAATTGGAGATTATACGGCAGCAGCAGTGAGCTCCATTGCTTTTAATTTGCCTTATCCGGCTGTTGACGGTAATGTTTTTCGCGTAATTTGTCGTATTTTCGGATTTTTCGATGATATTGCATTACCTGCTACCAGAAAAAAAGTAACTGAAACTTGTCTGAGTTTGATGGATCGACATCAGTCCGGTATTTTCAATCAAGCAATGATGGATTTTGGCGCGTTGCATTGTACACCCCAAAATCCTCAATGCGGTTCGTGTCCTTTTCAATTGAATTGTTATGCGTTTAATCATGAGGCGGTTGATCGATTACCAGTGAAGATCAAAAAAGGTAAGATTAAAGAACGATATTTTCACTATTTCGTTTGGATCCAGCAAGGCAGTACAATTATTGAAAAACGTACAGGAAATGATATTTGGAAAAATTTATATCAATTTCCTTTGATGGAGACGGAAACTTCAAAAGAGAAAGAAATTCAGCAATATTTTATGGAAAATAAGATTGATATAGCCATAGAACCTGTTTGTCAAATTAAACATCAATTGACGCATCAAACTATTTTTGCTTATTTTTATAAATTTGAAACAGATTGTTTGCCATTGTTAAAAAAAGACCAAATAGTCGTATCGCTTGACAAGATTGAGCAGTACCCTTTCCCTAAAATTATTTCTATCTTTTTGGAAAATCTTCTTGAAAAATAGAGCGATTGAATTTAAAAATTGTGCTTTTCACAATTTAATGCAGAGATGATTTTTGAAAAGGTTTTTTGAAAAAAACAAAAATAGAAAAATATCAAAACTGTTTCGATTACATTAATTTTTTTTATATTTTTGGCAGCCCAAAATTGCAATAAAAATAATATTATAAACTATCATAACATGGCAGAACAAATTAAAGGTAAAATCTCTCAAATTATTGGTGCTGTAATAGATGTACATTTTGAAGAAAGGTCTACTCTTCCAAATATTTATGATGCACTGGAAATTACCAGAGATAATGGAGAAAAACTTATTCTTGAATGTGAACAGGATATTGGCGAAAATACGATGCGTTGTATCGCCATGGACTCAACTGACGGTCTGCGAAGAGGGATGGAGGTTGTATCAACCGGTCGTATGATTTCAATGCCTACCGGTAATATAAACGGTAGATTGCTTAATGTAATTGGAGAAAGTATAGATGGAATTGGAAAATTGGATACTCCGATACGAAAAGATATTCACCGTGACCCGCCGACTTTTGAAAGTTTGTCGACAATTCAAGAAGTGTTATATACCGGAATTAAAGTAATCGACTTGATTGAACCTTATGCAAAGGGCGGAAAAATAGGTCTTTTCGGTGGTGCTGGTGTTGGTAAAACTGTTTTGATTATGGAGATGATTAACAATATTGCGAAAAACTATTCTGGAATGTCGGTATTTGCCGGAGTGGGTGAACGTACCCGCGAAGGAAACGATTTGCTTCGTGAGATGC
>JAVWBZ010000014.1:0-14895 GCA_036649255.1 Bacteroidales bacterium | reverse complement strand
GAAATTGTAAGGGTTTCGACACGCTTTAGCGATTCGTTATGTTTGATATAGTTTGCTTTGACATTGTTTATAATATTTTGTATCATTTGCCTATATTGGATATCCTGTAAAATGATACTTTGCCTGGCAACATTCATCTTGTGTTTGTTGTGGTATATAGACGACAGACTATAAGAGAGCGTTAGATCTATTGACCAGTTGTTGGCATACTTGTCAATGGCAGGTGACGACGAGGTGATGGGACGTAAGAGGGTATTGCCTGCTTTGAGCGAGAATTTTGGAAGAAAGTCCGCCTTTACAATTTGGCGATCCGCCTTTGCCATTTCAATATACAATTTGGCAATTTTAAGTTCAGGGTAATGCTGATAAGCCATCTCAATACAACTGTCGTATGAAAATGTCGCTCCACTACGTTCCAACAGATCATTTTGTGGCACGATGAGCATCTCTTCATCCATCCCCAAGGCAACATCCAATTGTGTGGAAATGATGGAGATGTCGTTCTTAGTCTGATCAAGCGACAATTCGTAAGTGCTAAGTTGCAGTTCACTACGCAAAACGTCGCTTGAGGTGACCATTCCGTTACGCTCGAAACCACGAATATCGTGAAGACGTTGGCGTGCCTGCTCAATACTTGTCTCTATGAGTTTTTGTTGTTGGTAGAGCCTCAACAGATCTAAATATTTTCCTATCAGCAGCAATTTTATCTCCGAGATATCTCTTTCGACATTCAGCTCCGCAATATTTTTTTGCAGGGCGGCTTTCTCTATTGAATACTTTATTCTGCCACCTTGATAAATGGGTTGTATAAGTTCTACATTGTAGTGTTGACTCCAGTCAGGCATATCGAGATGAGTGAGATTGCTAAGCCCAGATTCGAATATGCTTGGTTCTCCTATGTAACCTCCCGAAACTCCGACGTTCAGGTCTGGGTATTTGTTATTGTTTTTGTCCGCAAGATTTTCGTCTGCCATCACCACATTGGTTTGCGAGCCCTGTACTTGCAAGCTGTGTGAGATACCCAGTTCAAATAATTCGTCAATCGATATAATGCACGATGTCTGTGCTGCTGCCGTTGCCGTGATGACCATTACCATCAGACTCGTCAATAGAATTTTATATCTCTTTAAATACATGGTTTAGATTTTGTAAATAGTTTACACAAAGCGCTGTCTCTGCACTGTCCATTTTTAGCCCTACCGTTTGGTATATTTCGCTTAATAGAGGTTTCACCAGTTTGCCGCACTCCTTACCGTGTTCAGTCAACAATATATTCTTATTACGCCTGTCGTGAGTAGCTGCTATTCGTTTGACCAGTTTTTTCGTTTCGAGATTGTTAAGCAGGGCACTAAGTGATGCTTTATCCTTAAAAGTGCTGTCAGCAAGTTCCTGTTGATTGATCCCATCCTTACGCCACAGATAAACCATTATCTGAAGCATTTCAAATGTAAGATCTATGTTGTGCTGCTTCATGCTTCGTTGGATAGCTTGCCTAAAGGAGGTTTGTACTCTCAATAGTGCATACATAACCTCTCTTGCCATTTCTTCTGTTACCATTTTACACCTATTAAATTCGGCTGCAAAAATAGTTAATTTAAAGAAATTAGTTATATATCGAACTAATTTTATTAGAAAGATGATAGTATTTTATTAGAAAAAGCATTTATCATATTGAATAAAAGAAAATTATACATTTAAAAATCGTGGCAATTTTATTCATTTTTGACACAAACAACCAACAAGTTACACCTTTTAGTCTCTTTTGATGAATCCCGATTCCTCTTTCCCTTTTCTCCAACCATACTTTTGCATTCAAAACACCTTGAACATACTACGGTCTGTCTGTTCGATCAAAGTCAGAAGTCCAAGTTCCCGGGAAGCTGTATCCATTACAGAACGAGGCCATCTGAAGATCAGATGGCCTCGTTCTGTGAATAGTAAGAACGGCTCCCCTATTATTCGATATATTGAATCGAAGTAACATCCGTTATACCTTCATCAGTTTCTTGAATTTCTGTGGGAAAATCCTGATTATTGTAAGTATATTTATAGGTCGATTCTTCTTTGATCACATTTCCATCCAAGAAGCTATAACTTTTCACCAAAGTTAAGACATTATTGGCAGAGTAAGAACTGGTTTCCTCAAAAGCAAACGGTAAACCATAATACGGGTTATGATAACTGTCATAAGTCATATCTATGCTGATTTTCATAGTACCTCCTTCGATCATTTGTTCCCTAGAGACACGTGTAATATTATCTCCTGTATAAGTTATATCCATATCATATTGAAAGGTAACCCCTTTTTCATCAATGACTTTTGCCATCATCTCCGTCATCGGATTACAAGCAAATATTTTGGTTATCAAAGATTTTTCGCCCTCCTTTTGATCACGCAACTCCAAATTTTTATAAACTTTAATTTTTGAAAAATGATTGCCACTGCGAATAAATTCATATTTTTCAATTAATTCCTTGTTTTCATAAAGTTCAAGCAATACAATCTTTCCTTTTGTATAACTCATTTTCGCTACTTCACCAGTAAGTGTGCCATCTTTACGATATCCTGTCATTTCATTCACCGTTTTATCCTTGTTATACTGCAAGGTAACATAATTGCCATTAGCATCTACCATTTTCGTCAAAGTTTTCTTGTCATAAACAAAAGTAGTGACATCTCCGTCAGACTCCGTAATTTTTTCAATTCTACATTTAGGTTTGTACAAATCTTCTTCCGATTTTGCACAAGAAACAGCCAAAGCTGCAATTACTGCCATCAAGGCACTCAATAAAAATATTCTTTTCATAATAAATAAATTTTGCGTTTAATTAATAATAAAAATAAAAGTTATTGAAAATTTCATTTTAAAATCTTCAGAGGCAAAGATACATTTTTTTATATTGCAAAGTTTTTTCCACATTTTTTTTACAGAAGAAAAAGTATATCTTTGCATCCTGAGAATCATAAGTTATAATCTCATATCAACCAACATGAAAGGAAAAGAAAGCACCCCGCATATAGGCATTGTGGGGCGACGCAATAATGGAAAAAGTTCGCTCATCAATGCCCTCACAGGACAAGACATTGCCATTGTATCGGAACAGGCAGGTACCACCACAGATCCTGTTAAGAAATCGATCGAAATTTTCGGAATTGGTCCAGTAATTCTGGTAGATACCGCCGGCATTGACGACATAGGGGAATTGGGCGAAAAAAGGATGAATAAAAGTTGGGAGATCCTGAAAACCATTGACCTTGCCATCGTGGTAATCAACCGTTGCCAGTGGGAAGAGCCCGAGATCAATTTGACCCATCGACTTCAACAATACGAAATTCCATTTATCATCGTCAATAACAAAATCGATAAGGAGTATAACCAACGCTGTCATATCGCTCCGGCATACGAAGTGATCAATGTCAGCGCCCTCACCGGGTTAGGCATCCAACAACTGATTAAAAAAATGGTGGAAAGGATGCCCCATTCGGCTTATATTTCACACTCCTTGCTGGGCAATCTCATCAGGGAAAACGACACCGTCGTGCTGATCACGCCCATCGACAGCGAAGCTCCGGAAGGAAGATTGATTTTACCGCAGGTACAGATGATCCGCGACGTGTTAGATCACGAGGCCATTGCAACGGTACTGAAAGAAAATAAAATCGAAAACTATTTACAAAATAATCCAGCACCTCAAATGATTATCACAGATAGTCAGGTTTTCGGGAAAGTGGCGCCCCTGATTCCAGAAAATATTCCCCTGACAGGATTCAGTATTGTGCTGGCACACCACAAAGGGCACTTTGAAGCCTATTTACAAGGTACTCCGACGGTAGAAAATTTACAGGATAACGACCGCATTTTAATTCTGGAATCATGCACACACCTCACTTCCTGCGAGGATATAGGGCGAGTCAAAATACCGACTCTGTTAAAAAAATATACCGGGAAAAAGCTACACTTCACCTTTGTTTCGGGACTCAATCAAATTCCCGACATCCAACAATTTGCCTTGGTGATTCAATGTGGAGGATGCATGATTACACGCAAGCAACTAATCAACAGGCTTAAACCCGCTCTCGACCACCAAGTGCCCGTCACCAATTACGGCATGTTGATTGCCTATTTGAACGGCATGTACCATCGTGCCATTCAGGTATTTTTAAAGAAATAGCCTTCTTTGAATAAGGTTTTTTCATGTAAATCCCCTGATAACTCGCTTATTATTCAAAAAAAAAGCATTATTTTTGCCGTGCAAAAAAAAATTTCATATAATCATCAAAAATATAAAACAATGAAACAAACCGTATTCAAAGAAACTCATGAGAAATTAGGTGCTAAAATGGTTGAATTTGCAGGCTTTTATATGCCCATTCAATACGAAGGATTATCTGTAGAACATATTCACGTTAGAAATAAAGTGGGTGTTTTTGATGTTTCTCACATGGGTGAATTTACCGTAAAAGGGCCGAAGGCGTTGGATTTCTTACAATACATCACTTCGAACGACGTAGCGGCTTTGCATCCTGGCAAAGTTCAATATTCCTGTTTTCCTAACGGTAAAGGCGGTATTGTAGATGATCTTTTGGTTTACCATATAGCGGAAAACGACTATCTTTTAGTGGTAAATGCGGCTAATATTGACAAAGATTGGGCTTGGGTTTCCAAACAAAATGAAAAATTCGGTGCTGAAATCACCAATATTTCTGATCAAATTTCGCAATTGGCTATACAAGGGCCATTGGCTCTCAAGGCAATGCAAAAATTAACCGATGCGAACGTGATTGATATGGAGTATTATACCACTCAAACCATTACTTTTGCGGGGATTCCCAATATTATTTTCTCTACCACCGGATATACCGGTGCCGGCGGTTGCGAAATCTATTTCCGCAACGAGGATGCTCTCCAGATTTGGGACGCTGTTTTTGAAGCAGGTAAAGAGTTTGACATTAAACCTATCGGATTGGCTGCCCGCGACACCTTGCGCCTTGAAATGGGCTTTTGCCTTTACGGGCACGAAATCGACGACACCATTACCCCCATTGAAGCCGGTTTGGGTTGGATTACCAAATTTGTTGATCATAAAGATTTCATCGACAAAGACTATATGTTACAATTGAAAGCCGATGGCTTAAAACGTAAATTAGTTGGTTTTGAAATGATTGAACGCGGGATTCCCCGTCTTGAATATGAAGTATGCGACGCAGAAGGAAACAACATCGGCATTGTTCGATCGGGAACTTTCGGCCCTTCCATCAATAAATCGGTAGGAACGGCTTGGGTGAAATCGGAATTTGCTAAGGTAGGTACCGAAATTTTCATCAAAATCAGAGAAAAACTGGTAAAGGCTGTAGTTGTAAAAATGCCTTTTTATAAAGGATAACACCATTCATTGTTTGGCAAATCAACCATTGCCCAAGCTTTATTGATTTGCCAAACAATGATTTTTATAATTTAACAATCATGTACAACAAAAAATTTATGGAAGAGGCCATCGCACTGTCACGCCTTTGTCTGGAAACAGGTCAAGGTGGTCCTTTCGGGGCCATAGTGGTTAAAGATGGTAAAGTGGTTGGACGGGGGCATAATATGGTAACCGCCCTGCACGATCCTACGGCCCATGCGGAAGTAATGGCCATTCGCGATGCTTGCAAAAATCTGAACACTTTCCAATTAGAAGGATGTGAAATTTACACCAGTTGCGAACCCTGCCCCATGTGTTTGGGGGCCATCTATTGGGCACGTCCCTCTAAATTTTATTTTGCCGCCAACAAACACGATGCCGCGAACGCCGGCTTTGACGACTCTTTCATTTATAAAGAGTTGGAAATTCCTTACCGTAATCGTAAAATTCCGGCCGAACAATATGAGCAATCCGAAGCCAATCGGGTTTTTCAAGAATGGATCTCCTTTGAGAAAAAAATAAAATACTAAATCAACTTATCGGAACAATCCTTTCTCCCTCTAATTCTAACTAATCGACGATGAATGCTCTTCTTTCTAAAATTTCAAACGGCGGATAGAGCCATCCTTCCAGCGAAAAAATGGTCGAAATCATGGTTGTTTTTTCCAAGAAAAACAGAGGGTTGTAGCTTAAAAAAGTTGCAGAAAAGTTCTTTTCGAACCATCCTTCTGCCTTCCCCTGCTTGAAGCACAGGGGGCTTATACAACGATCAAATGCCGCAATAAATTTCCCTTTGTATCTGGGCACAATTTAGAATATCAACTCATTCTCTAATCAATTTCTGCCTCCTTACATGAACATCACTAAAATTTTAATATCTTAAATCCGTAAAAAATGAAAAAAAGAATTTCCCTGCTCATTGCCTTGTGTTTATTGGCAGTGAGTACGCTTTTGGCACAGCAAAAGTATGAATGGACTGCCATTAACGGTGATCCTCTACAAGCACGAATTTACACTTTAGACAACGGTTTAAAGGTTTTCTTAACTGTTTATAAAGATGCACCGCGCATTCAATGTTATATTCCCGTTAAGGTAGGAAGTAAAAACGATCCGAAAGAGACCACCGGTTTGGCACACTATTTCGAACATTTGATGTTCAAAGGGACTCCTGATTTCGGAACTACCGACTGGGCAAAAGAGAGTGTGATGATCAAGCAAATTGAAGATCTTTTTGAACTTTACCGCGTTGAAAAGGATCAGGCCAAACGTAACGACTTGTACCATCTCATTGACAGTATCTCTTACGAAGCCAGTAAATTGGCAATTCCAAACGAATACAATAAAATCATGAAATATATCGGCTCACAAGGAACCAATGCCGGGACTTCGAACGACTATACCATTTATATTGAAAACATTCCGTCGAACCAACTGGAAAATTGGGCCATTGTTCAAGCCGACCGTTTTATGTCACCCGTATTAAGACTTTTCCACACAGAGTTGGAAACCGTTTATGAAGAAAAAAATATGTCGTTGACCAACGATGGACGTAAAGCCAATGAAGTAATGCTGGCCGCTCTCTATCCCAACCATCCCTATGGACAACAAACTACCTTGGGAGAATCTGAACATTTGAAAAACCCTTCGATGAAAAATATTCGCGAATTTTATGAAAAATATTATGTGGCGAATAACATGGCCGTTTGTCTTTCGGGAGATTTTGATTTTGATGAAGCCATCGCCATTATTGACAAGCATTTCGGAAAATTACCCGACAAAAAACTACCTCCCTTTATCATCACACCTGAGGTTCCGATTACACAACCCATCGTAAAAATGTGATAGGATTGGAAGCCGAAAATATTCGGGTAGCCTTCCGCATGGATCTTCCCGCCAACTCAAAAGAAATTTATGTTTTGAACATGTTGGATAACATCCTATCAAACGGTAAAACTGGCCTAATCGACTTAAATTTAAATCAACAACAAAAAGTTTATTCGGCTTCAGGATTTGCTTATGTTTTGTGTGACAATTCCTCTTACATTCTCACTGGCAAACCTAAAACCGGTCAAACCTTAGACGAAGTAAAGGATCTTTTATTAGCCCAGATAGAGCTTGTAAAACAGGGAAGTTTCAGCGATGATATCATGACCGCTTCTATCAACAATCTTCGTTTAAGCGAGATGCGTCAATTGGAAAGCAATCAGGCCAGAGCCATGATGATGGCAAATGCCTTCATGAACAACATTCCGTGGAATGATGCTTGCAAATCAATCGAATACTACTCTAAAATTACCAAACAAGATGTCATTGATTTTGCTAAAAAACACTTCAACAACAATTATGTAGTGGTATATAAACGCCAAGGCACTCCTGATGATGTGGAAAAAGTAAATAAACCTGCCATCACCCCTATTCACGTAAACCGCGATGCTGAATCAGAATTTTTCAAAAAGATTAAAAACAATAAAGTGAAAAGCATAGAACCTGTTTTTGTTGATTTTCAAAAAGAGATTACCTTCCTGAATTACAACAATGTTCCGGTTTTATATGTACAAAATAAAGAAAACAAGATTTTTACCATAACTTTCAGGTATAAAGTGGGTGAATTAAACGATTTACGTTTCCCCATCGCCACCGATTATTTTGACTATTTAGGAACTTCAAAATACAGTGCGGAAGAGTTAAAAGAAGAATTTTACAAATTAGCCTGCAACTTAACTATCCGGAGTCATGACAACAACAGCAACATTGTTATCAGTGGATTAAGCGACAATTTTGAAAAAGCATTATCGCTGGCTATGGAATTATTAACCGATGCTCAACCCAATAAAGTTGCTTTGGAAAATTTAGTTAGTGATCTTCTAAAACAACGCAATGACGCCAAAAGCAACCAGCAGGCTATCTTAAATGCTTTAAGAAGTTACAGTGAATATGGCCCCGAATTATCCAAGTATGCATTATCCGAAACCCAACTCAACGCTTTAACGGACGAAGAATTGATTAAAGTGGTGCAACAATATCTTACCTATAAACCGGAAATTTTATATTATGGTCCTGAAGATACCAAAACTTTGTTGAACATCATCGGAAAAGTATATAAAACACCCAAAACATTTGCAACGCCTCAACCTAAGAAACTATTTGAACCGCTTCTTGTAACACAAAACAGTGTATTTTTTGCGCCTTACGAAGCCAAACAAGCCCGTTTGGTTACCTATAACCGGGGTAACAAATTCAATAAAGATCTCAATTCCATTATTATGATGTATAATCAATATTTTGGGGGTGGCATGAATGCCATTGTATTCCAGGAAATGCGCGAAAAACGTTCTTTAGCTTACACAGCTCAATCCAGATACGTAACACCTGCCGAAAAAGATGAATATATGTACAATTTCTCTTTTATTGCTACTCAAAATGATAAAATTGTGGATGCTTTTACAGCTTTCAACGAACTTTTCAACGATATGCCTCATTCTCAAACAGCATTTCAACTGGCCAAAGAAGGTGCCAAAACTGCTATCGAAACCAATAGAATTACGAAAGCGCCTATTCTTTACACCTACATTGGCAATCGCGAATTAGGATATGATTATGATTACAGAAAAGATTTTTATAACGCAATTGACAAATTTACCTTAAAAGACTTAGTTGAATTCAATCATCTTTATATCAAAGACAAACCTAAAACCTACATGATTTTATCAAAAGAAGATGACGTTGATTTCAAAACGGTTGAAGAGAAATTTGGAAAAGTGACCAAACTAACACTTGAACAGATATTCGGATATTAGGAAATGGGGATAATTACAAAGAATTCCACAAAACTTGAAAATCTTTGTACTTTCCTATACAAACTAATTTATCACCTTTTACGAGTGATTCTACTTTCAAAGAATCGCTCGTAATTGTTTTATATTGAGAAGATTTGATACCCAGAATATTTTTATCTTCCACCACATGTTGTACCGCAATTATTTCAATATTAAACTCATTCTGAAGATTCAAATCCTTTACTTTTAACCCGCTAAAACTATCTGGAATGGTAAATTTAATGACATAAGATTCTGAATCAATTTGCATGGAATCAATTGTATGGCCAAAATCTAAACGTTGCACAAAAATTCTGGCCGCTTCTTCTTCGGGGGCTAATATTTTTTCAATAGAAAAAGCTTCCAAAATGGCTTTGTGTGTGGCATCAATGGCCCTTGCAAAGATGTGTTTTACTTCCAATTTTTTCAACATGGCTACTACCCGGATAGAAGCACCAAAATTCTCTCCAATACAAACCATAACGGCATCCACATTATTCAAAGGAAGTACTGACAAGGCCGCTTCTTCCTCCACATCCAAAATATAAGAAATGGCAATGGTCTCTTTCAATACATTAACTCTATGTTCGTTTTGGTCCACTCCTATGATTTCATGACCCAAAGCGGAAAGTTCTTCAGCCAGCACTCTTCCGTAATTACCTAATCCGATGATGATATATTTCATTGTTTATTATTTTATTACACATTTTCTTTTATAAACATCCTGAATCGAATCTCTCTCAAACAGATCAACTAATTGATAATGATATGTTCTACAGGATATTGATACTTTAATTTTTTAGGTTTAATAAGTCCCAAAAGCAACGTAATAAGCCCTACTCTTCCCACAAACATAAGTCCTATAATCACAATTTTACCCAAATTGCTCAGTGACGGGGTTATATTGAGGCTAGAGCCCACCGTTCCCAAAGCCGAAAAAGCTTCAAAAGAAACTTGCAATAAAGAAAGGTGAGAATCGGTAAGAGTTAAAATAAAGATGGCTCCCAACAATGTAAATAAAGATAAAATAATGGTTGCATTGGAACGGCGAATAGAATCAGCAGGAAGCGTTCTGCCGAAAACTTCCACTTGGTTTGTATTTCTAACCACAGCTATCAAATTAAGAAAAGAAACGGAAAAAGCATTTACTTTAATCCCACCTGCCGTGGATTGTGCTCCTCCTCCAATCCACATCAGAATCATAATCAATAAAATTGTTTGAATATGAAAAGTAGAGGGGTTAATACTTGTAAAACCGGCTGTACGAGGTACAACAGCATTAAAAAAAGATTGTACCAATTTATGTCCCACCGACAAACCTGCAAAAGAATGATTCCATTCGAAGAAGGCAATAAATAAAGTGCTTACCAATAAAAGAATGGTTGTTGATACCAATACAATTTTGGTATTTATATTATAGAGATGACGGATATGTGGGAGAGGTGGTTTACGAAACAGTTTACGCCAAATTTTTTTCAAATAATGTTTCAATACATCTTTGAAATTCACCAGAATAGGAAAACCAAGGCCACCAAAGATAATCAGAAATGAAATAATCAAATAGAAAGAAGCGTGATTATAAAGAATCATAGGATTTCCCAAATTACCGGGTAAAGTAGAAAAACCGGCATTACAAAATGCCGAAATAGCATGAAAAATCACAAACATCACCTCTTGCTTCAGATTCATATCCAGCGTTCCATGGATAGAATGGAAAAGTGTTAAGGCCCCCAACGCCTCAATCAGCAAGGTAAATAACAATACATAAAGCATGGTTTTCCACAGTGAATTCCCTATAGCATTTGAACTTACCAGATCCTTAACGATCAGTTGATTATATAAAGAGGCATTTCCCATAAAAAAAAGAGCAAAAAAACTCGTCAATGTCATAACGCCAACACCTCCAATTTGAATCAATAATAAAATAACGAAAAATCCTGTGGAAGTGAATGTTGCAGCCATTTCCACCGAAGTAAGGCCTGTAACACATACCGCACTGGTAGAAGTAAAAAGAGCATCAATCCATCCAATTCCGTTGATGGTACAACGGGGCATTTTTAAAAAAATAGTTCCCAATAAAATAATAAACAAAAAACTTACAGCCAGAATGAGTGAAGGATTGGTACGTTTTCCCAATAATCGAATGACACCATTAGAGAGCATCAGAAGAGAAAACATGAAAAGGAGCACCAGATGTAAATAGTAATTATCCAACGCCGAAACAATAAACGACAATACAGGATTGGTAAGATTATCTGGAAACAACCACGGAATGATCGTCAAGTAAAGCAATCCGCTTAAAACCCAAAAAACATGCCGATATTTCTTTTTAAGTTCTTTCCTTTCCACAATGATGACCAAAATGATATAGAGCAAATAGACAAGTTTGATTAACCTATAAAAAGTATTGAAACTTGATAAATCGGTATTGGATAATGGAAAACCTATTTGATAGATAATGCCGCTTATTACTAAAATAGAAGCAACAAACGTAATAGCCTCAATGACTCGTAAAACAGGTCGCCCTATATGGTTCAACCATTTTTTACGAAAGAGGAACATTTTCTTAAAAAAGACCATTGACTTTTATGATTAAAAGCGAGACAAAGGTGTTATATTACATGAAAAAAATACAACGAATAGTTGTATTTTTTAGTGGAGCCGGAGGGATTCGAACCCTCGTCCAAACGCGTTGCAAAAGTGCTTTCTACATGTTTAGTCTTGATTTAATTTTCGGCATCAAGCAGGTATCAGACCGACCGACTTTATGCTTATCTTCTAAATTTTCGTTTCTGCAACGAAGCTTGCAGTTACTATCCAACCCTTTATGATACTTCTTGCCGAACGCCGGCTGGCGAGGCTTCCGGGGAAGCATCCAATGCTATAGACCTGGTCTACGCTTCGGAATCCGCGGCGGTTACGCTGCGAATGCATAATTGTTTTCGCCGTTTATTGGCTACGAGAGTTAGTTTTTAACGGAACCGTCTCACAACTTCCGACATGCTTACAAATCCACATACTCGCTGTCAAAACCAAACGACCCCAGTGTTTTTGTTAGTTTACCTTTCCTTTCAACTGCAAAATGACTCTATCTGTATTTGCGTTGGAAAGAACAGTAACTCTTTTACTAATTAAACCCGAATTTTTAGCTGTATAAGTAGCCTTAATGGTTCCTTTTTGTCCCGGCATTACTGGTGCTTTCGACCATTCCAATTCCGTACAATCGCAAGAAGAAATTACATCATCCAAAATCAGAGGTTTTTTCCCTACATTGGTAAACGTAAAAACTCCTATCTTGACCTCTCCAACATTGAGTGTACCAAAATCATGAGCCAGTTTGTCAAATTTAATTTCAGCTCCCGTAATGGTTTTAGGAACTTCTTTTTTATCAGTTTGAGCATCAACTGATAATACGAAACAAGATAATAAGAAAATAGCAATGACTCTTTTCATACAACTACATATTAAGATTTATAACAATTTTATCTACTATTTGTTCGGAGCAACCAAAGGGCTTGCATTATTTTCAGGTGCAGCTTCTGCAGGAGTATCTGATACATTTCCTTTAATGCTTAAAACGACTCTATTATTGGGAGCATTGGATTCTACCGTAACAGTTTTGCTTATTACACCTATTCTTTGCGTGTTGTATTTAACTTTGATCACACCTTTTTTACCGGGCGCAATAGGTTCTTTAGGCCATTCTGGAATCGTGCAACCACAGCTTGAACGACAATTGGTTAAGATCAAATCGGCCTTACCAGTGTTTTTAAATTCAAAAGTACATTCGCCATTGTCGCCTTTCAAAATCTGACCGTAATCATGAACCGTCTTTTCAAAAGTAATTTCAGGTTCTTTCACTTTTTTTGCAGGAGCAGGAGCATTTTCTTGAGCTGATAATGAAAATGCAAAAAGCATCATGATTGCTAAACTAAAAATTCTTTTCATAACTATTACTATTTTTAATGTTGGTTATTAATGATTAAAACAATTTTCTAAACTTATTTTATTCTCCAAATTATTTTCTCCAAGCTTATTTAAAATAATATAACGATAATTCGTAACTCCTCAGGCCAAAACCGCTTACACACCCTATACAACAAGAGGCAATCATACTATTTTTTCGATAATTTTCTCTTCCAAACAAGTTGCTTATATGAACCTCTATAACCGGTGTTTCAACTGCCTTAATCGCATCTGCAATCACCAGCGATGTGTGGGTATAAGCTCCCGGATTGAGTACAATCCCATCATATTGTTTCGACAAAATAATCTCTACCAATTCATCTACACGGTTTGTCTGTCTGTAACTCAAATTCAGTTCAGGGAAGGTTGTCTTTAATTTCAAAAAATAGTTCTCAAAGCTCATCGCGCCATAAACATCCACCTCTCTGGTTCCCAACTCTCCCAAATTAACACCGTTCAATATAACTATTTTCTTTTTCAAAATAACCATGTATTTTATTCATAAATGATAATAAAAACATCTTCCTCTTCTTTATGCAGATTCATATTCTCTCTCGCATATTGTTCCAACAATAGAGAATTATTTTTTAATTGATCAAAAGAATAGATATTGTTCACTTGATTTTTTGTCTTTGCAATATTATTTTCCAAGTTCTTTATTTTTCTGTTCAGTTCTCTATGCTTAGAAATATTATTATCTGAAATAAAGCTAAAATAGACTAAAAAAAGAAGAATAGTCGCACTATACAGAACAATAAAAAACTTGGCCCCTGTCTTCATTTGTTATTTTAGTTTTTAAACGCTGCAAAAGTATATATATTTTTCAAACTATATCAAAAATAATCATAAAAAAATAAAATCAGCAGCCAATTTTTTAACATCAACTGCTGATTTAACACTATCTTGCGTAATTTACCGATCTTGTTTCACGAATAACGGTAATTTTAATTTGTCCGGGATAAGTCATTTCATTTTGAATTTTCTTAGAGAGGTCAAACGAGAGTTGTGTTGCTTGTTCATCGGTTACTTTTTCGGCCCCCACAATTACGCGAAGTTCTCTTCCCGCCTGAATCGCAAAAGTTTTCATTACGCCAGGATAAGTAAGTGCCAAATTTTCAAGATCATTTAAACGTTTAATATAAGCTTCCACTACTTCTCTGCGGGCTCCGGGGCGAGCGCCTGAAATCGCATCACATACCTGTACCAGCGGAGAAATAAGGTTATCCATTTCCATTTCGTCGTGGTGTGCACCTATGGCATTGATAATTTCGGGACGTTCTTTGTATTGTTCAGCCAATTGGGCGCCATAGATAGCGTGTGGTAATTCGGGTTCGGTATCCGGTACTTTTCCAATATCGTGTAATAAACCGGCACGTTTTGCAATTTTAGGATTCAGCCCCAATTCGGCTGCCATCGTTGCACACAAATTGGCCACCTCTTTAGAGTGTTGAAGCAAATTTTGTCCATAGGAAGAACGATATCTCATTTTACCCACCATTCTCATCAATTCATGATGAATATTATGGATTCCTAAATCAATACAAGTACGTTTTCCGATTTCAGCAATTTCCTGTTCAATTTGTTTTTTGGTTTTAGCCACCACTTCTTCGATACGGGCAGGGTGAATACGACCATCCGTTACCAGTTTATGCAATGATAAGCGAGCTATTTCACGACGTACGGGATCGAAACTGGACAACAAAATGGC
>JAVWBZ010000013.1:14502-14957 GCA_036649255.1 Bacteroidales bacterium | reverse complement strand
GATAAAGTTGATCTTAGACATAGCAGGCACTTTCGATAAATCCGATTTAATATTTTCTTTCACTGCAATACCACTCTTGGAATTATCGTTCAAAACATATATGTTTTTGGTCTTGGGAAAAAATGTTAAAATCTTATTAAGAGTATTTAGTGGATTGATGTTTTCCCTAATGACAACAGCATGAGAAATATTGGGATATTTGTTTTTTTGATAATAGTTAATACCACATGCAATTATCGGAAGATCTTTCATAAAAGGCATATTCCGATAATGACGATCCACAAAAGAAAGTGCAGCATTATCCGTTATAAGAATCAGATCAAATTTAGTATCACCATAAAGTGAATTAAAAAGTTCACAATATTGTTGTTGTCTTACTGAATCAAGGCAGAATCTTTTAGAATCAAGATATTCAGTAACAAGAGTATAGTACTTATTTAAAAGAAACGGATTAT
>JAVWBZ010000013.1:0-14492 GCA_036649255.1 Bacteroidales bacterium | reverse complement strand
CAAGACCATTTTGCCGACTGATGATAGGAAGATATCATTAAGATTTTTTTATTATAACTCGAACTGATTTCTTCCTTGTATCCAAAGGAAAAAGGAACTATAAACAAAAAGATGATAAAAGATATAAAAAACTTTTTCATTGAATTTTAAAGATTACTTGTCGCACTTTTATTAATGAGGTATAAAATTCTGCAAAAATAAGTCTTTTTTGTAAATATTAGACGCTTTTCTAATATAAATATCAAAAAATTGATATTTTGGCAAAAACATGATAACAAATGATTCTAATTTTCCTTTAAAATACTTCCAAAAATTAGCCAATTATTTCAGATAAAACCGGTATTTTGAAGGAAATTGAAAGAATAGAACATTTATGAAAAAAGTATTGTGAAAAAATAATATTTTATCAAGAATATTGGCAGAATTTAGGAAAATAATGATTGCGCTTAAAAACAATTCCTTTATCAAATTGATGGAATGTATTAAAAAAGTGTTTTTTATCATAATTTTTCATAGTAAATAATCTTTTCTTTTACCATGTGAAATAGAAGCAAAATGAATCTTGTCTCATTTATAGGTGATTTTCATAAGCTCAATTAAAAAAAATAATTTTATTAAAAAAAAATGGTATATCTTTGCTTTTCAAAAAATAGAGATCCGGTATATATGATCATATTTTCTGATTTTCGAAACAGAAATTAGACACTTTGCCAAAATTTTTAAACAATTTATTGAAACAACAAAAAGGATGTTAGTTAAATATTCAATTAAACTGATTCATACTCACCATTTCACAGATGGGGATGCAATCATAACGTACAAGCACAGCCATATCCTTAATTAAAAATCGGGAAAATGACTCGGAATTAGGAAAAGTATTATTTGAGTAAAAGAATACTTCCGGCTATAATGGCTTTTATCTTTAATAAAAAAACAGACACGTGAAAAAATCTATAAAATCAAGTTGGGCAGTTGCCATTATTATAGTCGTTTTTTGTGGAGGCATGTTGATACAACCACCTCACAATATATTGGCATGGGACGTTTTCGGCTATTACCTCTATTTACCCATGACTTTTATTTACCATGATTTAGGAATGCGCGACATTCAAGTAGTGTATGATATCATCAATCAATATCAAATATCAGACTGTTTTTACCAAGGATGGATGGCTTCTAGCGGAAATTGGATCATCAAATATACTTCGGGGCAATCTATTCTCTTTCTTCCGTTCTTTTTAGTAGCTCATGTCATAACCTTATTGACAGGCGGCGTTGCGGACGGTTTTTCCAGTCCCTATCAGTGGGGAATTATTATAGGTTGTTGCTTTTACATGGTTCTTTCTATTCTATTATTGCGTAAAATTCTACTGAAATTTACAGGAGAAACCGCAACAGCACTCACTCTCATTTTAGTTTTTTTAGGCACTAATTATGCTACAACCTTTCATACTGGTTGTGCCAACATCCATTTTCAACTTTTCTTTCTTTACACCGTACTTCTTCACTATACCATAAAATGGCACGAAAAGCCATCCTTGAAATATATGATAGGAATTGCCATTTCGGCCGGACTCCTCACTCTTTCTCGTCCCACCGATATTATTTGTCTACTGATTCCTTTCCTCTGGAATATTAACAGTAAAAAAAGTCTTACAGAGAAAATACAGTTAATCAAACAGTATAAAAAACAATTATGGATTGCCTTTGCCATTGTAATGGCTCTAGGTTCCATTCAGTTAATATATTGGCAAATCTATTCAGGACGTCTGATCATGAATAGTTATCGAAATTACGGTGAAGGAATGGAATATTTCCATCCGTTCATATGGCAAACACTGGTCGGATTTCGCAAAGGATGGTATCTATATACACCGATGATGTTGGTCGCAACTTTAGGGTTTATTTCTATTTATAGACACAATAAGAAGATTTTTGCTCCCTTATTTGCCTTTTTTATTATGAATGTCTATTTGGTTTCCTGCTGGTCTTGTTGGTGGTATGCTGATTCTTTTGGGCAAAGAGCTTATATTCAATCTTATCCGATTATGGCGATTGCATTAAGTATCCTCATTCAATCGGTTATTGACCATAAAAAGAGAATCATACAAGTTTTATTTTTTACTCTTATAACCGTTCTATTCTTACTCAATTTATTTCAAACATGGCAATTTTCCAAAGGCATTATTCACACTTCACGTATGTCCAAAGAGGCTTATTTCACCAATTTTTTTGCAACACAATATAACCCGAACAGTGAAAAAATATGGCTTATCAATCGTTCTTTCAATAGTTTCGAAGAAAAAGATACACTTCATGTCTATACTGAAAAACAACTACACATAGAAAATAAAGTCATCAAAATGGACAGTACGTCTGAATTTACCCCTGCATTTAAATTATCCTATCAAGATATTACAAAAAAAAATCATGCTTGGATTCAAGTTTCCGCCCGTATTTTTTCTACCACCGATTTGAAAGACAATCCTATTTCATTGGTTATTTCATTTGAACATAAGGGAAAATCATATAAATACATCTGTTACGATCTTGCTCAAATGAATTTAAAGCCGGGAGAATGGAATGAGATTAAAATTGATTATCTAACTCCCGAAATTAGAAGAGTTCAAGACAATCTTTGTGTTTATTTTTGGCACCAAGGAAAACAAACAGTTTGGATTGATGATTTCACAATAAATTCCTTTATTTTAGACTAAATGGGTTATTCCATTTTTACAAGCCATTGAAATATTCCGTTTATAAGAAAATTAAACAGTTTACTGTCATGCTAGACCAATATTAAAAAAAAATAATGTAAATTTGCACTCCCAAAAATAGACAAACCCTATGGCAAATTTTGGATTTACAATCTCCAAGCCCCGCTCTCTTAATTTAGACAATACGGATAAAAGCAATTTGTTTGAATTGGAAAAGAGAGTAATATCCTTCAGACGATGTATCAATTGTGGCGGGTGTTCAGCCACTTGTTCAGCAGGGCAATTCACCGATTTTAATATTCGGAAAATCCACGCTTTGTATCGCAGGGGTGAATTTCAAAATCTGGAAGAAGAGTTAAAAAAGTGTATGTTATGCGGAAAATGTATTTTAGCATGCCCTCGTGGGGTTAATCTTCGTTCCATGATTATAAATATGAGGCAAATTTTATCGGAAAATAAATAAATTTCACATAGATGGATTCTACTTATTTCAGTCCTTTTGTTCTTCCCTTTTGTATAGGAGTTATCGTTTTATTGATCATTTGTACCATAAAATATACCAGATGGTTCAAACAATTCGATAGACTTCAGCGAGTTATTATTCGTAAAAACATCTTTTCCTGGCGTTTCGTGGCAGCCATTGGAGAAGCTTTTACCGAATGCTTACTTCACAGAAAAGTAACCCATAAAAATATTTTATTGGGATATATGCACCGAAGTATTGCCTTTGGCTGGTTCTTACTTATTGTGGTAGGTGCCATCGAAAGCAGTTTAGCAGTGCCTTCCGGCAAACCTTTATGGCTGGGCATTTTTTACCGCTATTTTGTCCCCGGAACCCATCTTTTCAAAGGAGAGCGGTTCCTCACCAATTTGATGGATTTAATTCTTCTCTATGTTCTCTCCGGCATATTTTTAGCAGTCTGCAAACGAATCTATTCTGGTTTTGTAGGAATAAAACGCCCCACTAAACATGTTATTTTCGACAAATTCGCTCTTTTTTCCCTATGGTGTATTTTCCCATTACGTCTTTTATCGGAAAGTTTAACCGCTACCTTGGTCAATAATGGCGGTTTTTTAACACAATCAATAGGCGATCTATTTTCACATTCATTTGCCAATAATTTTGAGCTTACTTCTTGGACACTCTACTCTTTTGCTCTGGGAACTTTTTTTGTTGCATTGCCATTTTCGCGTTACATGCACATCTTCACTGAACCTTTTTTGATCTATTTCCGAAAAATCGGAGTATATGAAAATGAAAAATCATCAGGATATACCAAATTTGAATTAAGTGCCTGCTCTCGTTGTGGCATTTGTATTGATAGTTGCCCGTTAAGTTCGGAATTGGGAATTAACAACGTACAGTCCGTCTATTTTTTACGCGATATCAGATATAAAAAACTAAAACAGGAAATCGCAGATAACTGTCTAATGTGTAATCGCTGTGTAAACGATTGCCCCGTTGGGCTTGAATTAACCACAATTCGCAAGCAAAAAAGGTATAAAGAAGAATTGGATACTCACGATAACTATGCCTACTTAAATAATATTCAATCATTTAACTCCATAGGACGCGTCATCTATTTTGCCGGCTGCATGTCGCACTTAACACCGGGTATCACCTCCGCAATGAAGAATATATTTGAAAAAGTGGGACAAAAATATTGGTTTATGGATGAAGAACGCTCTATTTGTTGCGGACGTCCCCTATTACAACAAGGTTTCATTCAGCAAGCCACCGAATTAAGAAGAAAAAATACGGCCTTGATTAAACAATCCGGGGCTCAATTATTGATTACCTCTTGCCCTATCTGCTATCAATCTTTCAAAAAAGAGTACAATTTGCCCATTAAAGTCATGCACCATACCGAGTATCTCAATTTATTGATCAAAGAAAATAAATTACCCTTGACCAAAGATGATCTAAAAATTGTTTACCACGATCCTTGCGAATTGGGAAGAGGTTGCGGTATCTACAAAGAACCGCGCAATGTACTCAAAGCCGTTTCTAAATTAGTCAAATCAAAATACGAAAAATCAAGCAGTTTGTGTTGTGGATACAATTTAGGTGATACGGTTCTTGAACTGGATCAACAAATGAAAATTCGAAATGCCACCATGAACAATTTGTTGAAGAAAAAACCAGACATAATTGCAACTGCATGTCCTATGTGCAAAAAAGCCTTTACCCATGCTACCAATTTTCCCGTAAAAGATATTGCCGAAATTGTGGCTACTCATTTTGTCGACACCAAGGATTAAAACATATAGTTCATTTTGATATAGATATTGGCAGTTTTTCCATTATCTCTTTTATCAAAAGGCATTGCCCAATCAACCGATAAAACAAAATTATCATTCATGGCAATTTTGAGCCCTATTCCTGCCGCTAGATGCGGACGGTAAATTTCCGTTTTATTAAAAATAATATACTCCGGCAGTTTTTCCAACTCAAACTCGGGGTCATTTTTTTGTATGGATTCCTTAATTTCATTTTCATCCAAATGGTAAGGCTGTATCACCATTCCCGCATCAAAGAAAGGATTCAACCCGATATAAAATTGTTCTTTCCTAATCGCAAATTTACAAATTTTAAATCTAAACTCCACATTCGCAAAAGCAAAACCATTTGACAAAATACGATTTCGTGTAATACCACGCAAGGTATTTCCTCCACCCAAGCCCTCATATAATACACGTTGAATATATAAAGTATTCCAGTAATTATTCAAATAAAAAGGACTTTTTCCTGCAGTATTTAACTGTAAAGCAATACGATAAGCAAATGAAACATAATCCTTATAAACAGGAACATAGTGTCTGAAAGTAAAATTAAATTTGAGGTTGTTAAATTTTTTTTGTTCTCCAAAAGCCGCCGTATAGGTTAAAAAAATATCGGTATAAATTCCCTTACCGGGATTCTGCTGACGATCTCGAGAATCAAAAGTAATACCAACTCTCAAATAAGGATGCCACCCTCCTTTCGCCTCATTTTTTTTGATAATATTCCATTTGACAAATTTCTCGTACATTCCTTCCACATCGGTCGGTAAAAGATCGTCCTTCTTTTTCCCCTTGTTAATCATATTCAAATTAACATTTCCGATACTATATCCCAACACGCCTATTCCAGCATTCCAAAACCAGTTACCTGCTATAGGTCCTTGAATGTCGGCAGCCACCCGAAACAAACTACGTTTATGCTTATAAAAAGCCCTCGAAATATATTCTTTTGATTTTGGATCGCCCCATTTATAATTATAAACCGATTGATAACCGTTGTATCCCGTAAAATCGCACATCTCATCAGGCAAATATGACAAATCTACTGTCAAACGATGTTTAGGTATTAAAAATTTCGAATCGTAGCAAAAACGAAATAATCCATATCGTTTGGTTGTATAAGCAGCTTCTACATAAAACGAATGTAAATATTCGGGATATTGCGAGCCATCACCAAAATAGTAAATATTGGACAAAAGTCCGTATTGAAATCCCAAATCGGGATCAAATGCCACACTTGGTAAAATACCGAAAGTCCAACCTTTTCTAATTCCATCTTCGTTTTTCTGTTTTTTTGCTTCTTTAGGTTTTTTCGGCTTTGTTTTCAAAGTTTCTTCTTTAACTTGCCTCACCAACACGACAGGTTTCTCGGCCAATAAATCCGATATTCCCCCAACCCAAAAACAGATTAATAAAAATATAATTTTCCTCATTGATCTATATTATGTTATAATTTCCACTTTACTTACTCCTCAAAAAAGAGTTATACATATCCTTCTTTCTCTCTCTAAAATTCAAAAAAATCTAATATACAATATTATAACGAGCATTCATTACAACGAATTTACATAGTCAGTTTGTATTTCATAGGAATTTAATTGAATGAGCAAAATTACGATATTTCTTTTATTCATCTCCGATCAATCTCAAAAGATCTTTTCAATTTCTTTATTTTCGATTCCTTAGAAAATACTTTAAACTCATGATCTGACCGTTGATCAATATAATATTTATTGATTTTACATTCTATATTCATCTGATATTCATATATTTATTAAAATAATAATGACTATTGTTTTCATTTATCAAAATCTCCGAAAATTCAATGGCTTCCCTTACTTTTTTTAATGAAATGGAAGGATTTCCCCGAATAATCAGATAATCCACCTTTATTTTTTCCTTCACAGGAAAAAGTTTTTGATGTGCCGCAAGAATATAGAACTTTTTTCCCTCAAAGCAAATAAAATTTCCCCGTTTACATAAAAAATCATTTTGAAAACACAAACTATCCAAAGGAAGAATAAGACTCTGAATATATTCTTTTCTCTCATGATTCTGAATACAAAAAGAGTACTGACGATGCTTTTTATCCGTAATAGAATCACTCAATAAGATACTATTTCCATGATCATTAAAATTAATTGCCAAGATGTTAGGAATAGAATAAAAAGTATGGTTTTCTTGGGCCATATAATGCATTTTATCATACACTTTACTCACAGAATAAGAGAGAAGCACTAATAAAGAAGCAAAGAAAACTTTTTTCTTTTTCCAAATAAAAGCAATGAACAGTAAAAAGAAAAACAGGTAAAGCAACAAAACCTCAAATTCTGTTACGGAAATATTCCGCATGACCGCTCCTGGAAAGCCTTCTATTGTACGAATAATCAAATTCATAATTTTAATTTCCCCATTTAGCAACCAGGCAACTCCGGCGTTCAGAAATGAAACGCACGAGACCGCCAACAAAAGTATACCGGTTAACACTACAACAAAAGAAAGAGTAATAACCGATAAATTAGCCAATAGAAAATAATTTGGGAATTGTCCGAAATAATAAACGGAAAGTGGAAAAGTAGCCAATTGTGCAGCAACAGAGACTGTGACAAGTTGCCATACATAATGGCCAACTTTAGTTTTAGGAAAATAAACACAAGACAATGGTTTTTGACAAAAAACAATGCCGAAAACGGCCAAATAGCTTAATTGGAAACCCAGTTCAAAAAGAAGGAGTGGTTTTATCAGCAATAAAATAAATAAAGAGGTAAAAAGACTATGAAAAGTATTGGTATTTCTATGTCCCCACTCCCCAATTGTAACAAAAGTAAACATCGTTGCAGCACGACACACCGAAGGCGATAATCCGGTAATATGAGCGTACACCCAAATAATGGCAAGGAGTAGAAAAGATTTTACGATACGCGTTTGTTTGAACAACTCCAACGGTTTTAATAGAAAATTGACAATCATGAAAATAATTCCCACATGCATTCCAGAAACACAAAGAATATGACTGACTCCGGCAGCAGCGTAAGCATTTTTCAGTTCAGGTTCCATGGTATCATCATTGCCTAATAAAATCGCCGTAATGATATCATATTCATCCCCTTTCATTCCTGCTTTGGAAAAAAAAGAAGAAAAAATTTGCTGAACCCGATAAGCATAACATTGAATTTGGTTGGGAACTTGATGAGTTATCAACTGCCATCTCTCAGTCGACACATATCCCGTATAACAAATTCCTTTTCTTTGCATGAACAACTTATAGTTAAATGCTTCTGGATTTTTAGGTCCTTCAATTAGAGTCAATTGACTATCAATCAATAAAAAATCTCCATATTGCAAGGCCAATGCTTTGCTGTCTTTTTTAAAATAGAGAATTGCTTTTTTCTTAATTGTTTGATTTGATAAGGATTTTTCTACGGAAACAATCACTTTAACGCTTCTATTCTTTTCAACTGGATTTTCAATAATATGTACTCCCCATTGACTGTTATTCAGTATATAATCATGAGTTGATTGCGTGATCGGAGCATTAAATTGAAATTCCGTAATTAAAAACCCCATCCATAAATAGCTCATTTGCAATATCAATACCGCAATCCACTGTCTATTATAACTTACTTTATGATATAAAATAAAGGAAACAAGCAATAAGACCATGGCAATGATGATGATAAACAATCTTTTTTCCAAGACAAAAAAAGAAAAATAGCCAATAAAAATGCCCAAAATATAAGGTAATAGTATTTTGAGAACCGGGTAGTTTTGGAAGTTCATGTTAGTAAAATTTTTCAAATATAAAAAATATATTCACAATAACTATTTTTGTGAATATATTTTAAGATATTAATCTACAATATTTTAAATTACTATATTCTTTGAAAAATATTAAAATTAAAAAATATTATTTTATTTTCAATTATTTTTTATATTAAATTAACATCAAAGCAAGTTAATATTGAGATGGTTGGTAAAAAATAGGCCAACCTAAAATTTCGGTTAGCCTATTTCATTAAACGAATAAATTTTATTAGAATCTTCAAGAATCAACTTTGTTGACCTGTTTTTGAATTATTTTGCTTAGATCAATATTCAATCAAAAAATCATATCCTTTACAGGTTAAATATTTTTTTGATTTTATCCACATAATCCAATTTTTCCCATCCGAAGAAAGTTACTTCTTTGAAAGTCTTTTCAATCCCATTGACCTCTTTTGTATAAGTATTTTTGTCTTGATATCCCACTTCCACCTCTTTTTCATAGCAATCTCTTCCGAAATGGCCATAAGAGGCTGTTGCGTTGTAAATCGGATTTTTCAGTTCAAAGCGATTAACAATGGCAAAGGGTCTCATATCAAAAATAGTTTCTATTTTTTGGGCAATTTCGCCATCGGTCATTTTAACTTTGGCCGTATGGAAGGTATTCACATATAATCCCACCGGTTTTGCCACTCCAATAGCATAAGCAACTTGCACCAATACCTCATCGCAAATACCAGCAGCTACCATATTTTTGGCAATATGTCGAGTAGCATAAGCCGCAGAACGATCCACTTTAGAAGGATCTTTTCCAGAAAAAGCACCACCACCGTGAGCACCTTTCCCACCATAAGTATCTACAATAATTTTTCGTCCCGTAAGGCCACTATCGCCGTGAGGCCCTCCAATCACAAATTTACCGGTAGGGTTCACATGTAGTTGATAGTCGCTTTTAAATAATGCTTGCACACTCTTCGGGCAATCTGCTATTACTCGTGGAAGCAATATTTCTTGTACGTCTTTTTTAATCTTAGCCAACATGGCATCCTCTTTGTCAAAATCATCATGCTGGGTAGATACTACAATTGCATCAATGCGTTCTGGTGTTCCATTGTCGGAATATTGTAAAGTAACTTGCGATTTGGAATCAGGGCGAAGATAGGTCATCTGTTTACCTTCTTTTCTTATTGCAGCCAATTCCTGAAGAATACGATGTGACAACTCTACTGCAATCGGCATATAATTGTCCATTTCCTTGCAAGCGTAGCCAAACATCATACCTTGGTCGCCAGCTCCCTGTTCTTCAGCAGCCTCTCGTTCAACTCCTTGGTTGATGTCGGACGACTGGCTGTGAATCGCAGATAATACCGCACATGATTTGTAGTCAAACTGGTAATCACTTTTTGTATAACCAATTTCTTTAATAACGCGTCTTGCAACATCATCTACAGGTACATAAGCGTTGGTTTTTACTTCACCTGCACATACTACCAATCCGGTAGTAACTAACGTTTCGCAAGCCACTTTTGATTCCGGATCTAGGGTAAGAAACGAATCTAACAAAGCGTCTGAAATTTGATCACACACCTTATCGGGGTGTCCTTCAGATACTGATTCAGAAGTGAATAGATAGCTCATAATAATACATTTAATATGATTAATAATTTTATTTAACGAAAAATGAGGGGAAGACCGGATGGTTTAGCATTTTTTTCCGTGGTTGCAATCATAACAAATCTATCCACATTTTTCGTGCGACAAAAATACAATTTAATTATCAAATATAAACTCGAAATAATGATTTTTTTAAAAAAAAGTCACCCACTCCAAAAGTTCCTCAGGTTTCTCAATAATTACGGTAGCATCATTCTCCTCCAACTCTTCCCTATCACGAAATCCCCAGAGCACCCCAATACTCCGCAAACCCGCGTTAGTTGCAGTTTGCATATCTACTGCCGTATCTCCCACATAGAGGGTTTCTTCTTGGGTGATGGCCGTTTCCTCCAAAATATCGTACACAATTTGAGGATCCGGTTTAGTAGGAATTCCTTGGCGTTGACCATGATAAATCGCAAATCGGATGGTAGGGAAATAATATTGCATCAACGATCCCATTGCCTCTTCCACTTTATTGGAAGCAACGGCCATTTTAATTCCCTGTTTCTGCAACTGTTCCATTACTTCCACAATTCCCTTATAAGGAGCCGTTTTATCAGCTTTATGAACATCATAATAAATTAAAAACTCAGCCAATAAAGGCTCTATCATCTCTTCCGTTCTTTGATTTGCAGGGAGAGCCCGTTCAATTAATTTTTTAATTCCATTTCCTACAAAATAGCGATAGGATTCTAAAGGATGTTGAGGATATCCGTGCCGATTTAATATATAATTTGTCGAATCGGCCAAATCCTGCAACGTATCCAACAAAGTTCCATCCAAATCAAAAATAATAAGTTTAACCATGATTTAAAATTTCGAAATAAAATCTTTAAAATAGTGTCCTATCAAATCTTTATCAGAAATAACAGAAGCTTTTATTTTCCAATCTATATTCAACAAAGGATCATCATATCGAATAGAGTCTTCGGAGGCTTTGTTATAAAATTGCGAACATTTATAAGCAAAAATCGTATTTTCTTCCAATGCTACAAATCCATGTGCAAAACCGGCAGGGATATAAAATTGAAGGAAATTATCGGCTGAAAGCACAATAGAAAAATATTTCCCATAAGTAGGGCTCTTTTTTCTAATATCAACGGCCACATCCAATACCGATCCTTGAATCACACGAACCAATTTTGCTTGTTCATAAGGTGGGCATTGAAAATGCAATCCTCTAACAACTCCTTGCTGAGACAAAGATTGGTTGTCTTGTACAAAAATATCGGTTATTCCGTTTTCTTTAAATCTTTTCTCATTATAACTTTCAAAAAAATAGCCTCTTCCGTCGTAATAAACAGCAGGCTTAACCACTAATAATCCTTCGATGGGAGTTTTTATAATTTCCATAATCTATTTTAATCTTCTGATTCCGACGCGATAAAATCTCTATAGACAGCTAATAATTTAGCTTTTGATAAAAATCCGATATATTTTCTGTCTTTGGTTATCACCGGCATGTTAAAATTACCGGTTCTATTGAATTTGTCAATCACTTCTTCGCAATTATCAGTATCATAAATAAACTCTTCTGGTTCAATCATCAAATCCTCCACACAAACCGTATCATATAGTTCTTGGCGAAAAATTTTCTCCCGATGGTGATCCATCACCAATAAACCCGAAAAAAGAGAATCATCATCTACAACCACAAAAAGGTTTCGTTTACTTTTTGCAATATATTGGGTATAAGTTCGTAACGTGCTGTGATTGGGAATAGTTAAAATATCACAATCCACAATATTAAGCCAATTAAGTTTCCGCAAGGCAAATTTATCTTTATTATGTGTTTTTAAATCTCCCTTTTCAGCCAATTTTCGTGTATAAATTGAATATTTTTCAAAAGGATATACACTTAAATACGAAATGGAAGAGGTGATCATTAAAGGAATAAGAAGAGCATAACCCGTTGACACTTCAGCAATTAAGAAGGTTGCCGTAAGAGGGGCCAACATGACACCCGTCATAACACCAGCCATACCTGCCAACACAAAATTGATATACGGAATCTCTATTCCAAAGTAATAATTCACCACTTCAGCAACCAAATATCCTACAAAAGCTCCTACAAAAAGAGTGGGAGCAAATACACCTCCAATGCCCCCCGAAGCTGTTGTAACCGCAGAAGCAATCACTTTAATAAAGATGATTAAAATAATAAATATAATAAACATAACATGTTGATCTGAAATGCGATACAGAGGAGACGCTTTGTACAATACATCAATATTTCCATTCAAAAGAGCATTGATACTTTCATATCCTTCTCCAAATAATACCGGTAGTAAAAAAATCAAGGTACCCAAAGCCAGCCCACCCAATATGGCTTTCAGATATTTCCGTTTCATTTTACTGAAAAACTTTTCAATAAAACGAAGTATTCGGAGAAAATAAACAGATATAAAACCTGTAAGTAAACCTAATATAATGTAGAAAGGAATATTTTTAAGGGCAAAGGATTGGGTATAGGGAATGCTAAACATCACATTATCACCCAAAAAGAGAATAGAAAGGACTGTTCCTGTGGCAGCAGAGATCAACAAAGGTAAAATGGCCGCACTGGTCAAGTCAAGCATGAGTACTTCCACTGCAAATACAATAGCCGTAACAGGGGCTTTAAATATAGCCGCCAAAGCCGCTGTAGAACCACAAGCTAGTAAAAGAGTCGTATTTTTAGCATTGAGGTTAAAAAGGCGTGCCAAATTGGACCCTATTGCAGAGCCTGTCAACACAATGGGTGCTTCCAATCCCACGGAACCCCCAAATCCTACCGTAATGGAACTGGCCACCATGGAAGAATAAATATTATGCCGACGAAGTCGTCCATTGCTTTTACAAATAGCCTTCAATGCAATGCTAACTCCATGACTTAAGTCATCTTTGACTATACGCGTCACAAAAAAGACAGTTAGGATCAACCCAATGAGCGGAAAAGTCAGATAAAAGTAATTGATTTGAGCCTCCGGAAATGTATTGCTTAAAGCAGAAGTAGTAAAATGTAGTAAATTCTTGATAATAATAGCGGCAGTAGCCCCCAAAACACCTATAAAAAAACTCAGTAGCAATAAAATGACATTCGTTCCAAAACGTTGTTTGATAAAACGTCTTTGACTTGCCAACCAGCCCAATATTTTTCTTTTCAACATCTTTCAAAATAAAGTCGCAAATATACAAGCTTTTTTGAGTTGTATAAATCTTTATTTGAAGATTTGTTACGATTATTTCGCTTCTTCGTAATCCGTATAAGATTCTTGTAATTTTTTATGAATATCCTTTAATTTCCATGCCAATTGGCAAGTAGATAAACCTGAAATAAGAAAGGCTGTTCCAAGAAAAAATACAATCAAAGTTGACCCTATGGTAAGGGGTTGAAAAATAACGAAGAAAGAACATATCATTAGTAAAACACCTCCCGCGATGGTCCATCCCGAACCTGAAATTTTAAAACCTGCCATATCACCACCGAAGCCTATTAATAGAAAACTACGATAAAGAAGCCAAAAACCAAGTAAAATAGGCATTACAATAGCTGAAATACCCGGATTAATACACAAAAGAATACCCAAAACAAGGTCAATAATGGCTCCCGCAATCATCCATCCCCTGTTCGTGAAGAAACTACGATTGGTTAAAGCCAATACTAATTCCGCAATACCGGTAACCAGCATCATAATCCCAAAAAATAGTGCTAACGTAATATAACTCTCTGCCGGGTAAAAGAAAACTACAATACCCAAGATACATAAAGCAATACCGGCAATTAATAATAACCACCAATATTTAATGGCTTTGCCAGTTTTAGCAAATAAACTTGATAATGATCTTTTCATGATTTTGTTTTTTAAATTATTTTATTTTGTTAACGAAAAGGTTTCTATCACTTTGTACAAGGGCCCCGAAGGAGTTAATTTACTTTGAAACAGGATTATTTCATCAATGGAAATCACTTGTGTGAAGTCAGGTTTTGAGGTATCAATAAGTTTCCAAAAATGTTTTTTATCATCCACTTTCTTGATTCTACCCAATGTAATATGTGGAACAAAATTCCCATGATTAGGTTCAAAATCAAGT
>JAVWBZ010000012.1:0-15060 GCA_036649255.1 Bacteroidales bacterium | reverse complement strand
TCAATTTATTGATCTGTTTTTTAAATATCAATATCAGGACAATGCCTTGGTGTATGAAATGGAAGGTAAAATAGTTTCCATGGCTTTTTTACTGCCTGCTACTATTTTCTCGACTGGGAAATATCATCCTGTGACATATGTCTATGCATGTGCTACCGATGAAAAATACAGAGGGTTGGGTTTGATGAGAGAAATCATCCGAAAGGCTTATCGGGATGCTTGTGCAAAAGGAGAAGCAGGGCTCTTTTTATTGCCGGCTTCGGAAGAGTTGTATACCTATTACGGAAAAATAGGATTTCGTACTTTTTTTTATAAACAACAAAGTTTTGCAGTTGCCGGAGTGGCTTCTTCCATCTCTTATTCATTAGCTGAACTTACGGCTTTTGAATATACCTGGTTGCGTCCACAATTTCTGAAAACATCGAATAGCATACATTGGCCGCTCAATCATTTTCAATTATTGGAAAATGATAATAAAACACGTTGTCCGCAATTTTTCAGCCTTACATTTCAAGATGATAAAAAGGCCATCGGTTTTTATTATAAAGAAAATGATGAAATCAGGGTGTTGGAATTACTGGGAAGCGACAAAGCGGAAGAAGCCTTGCTTTCATTTTTTAATGATCGTTATTTTCTGGAAGAACTCAACAGTATTATCATCAATAAACCGAGAGGAGATATTCCTTATGGAATGATATGGTTGAATCAAAATATATCTTTATCTGATACAGAAAAAGGTTATTTCGCTTTTGCACTGGATTAACCGTTTCCCTTTTTAATCACCACCAGAGGCATCAATTTGCCATAGAAGTTAAAAGGTAGATATCTTTTCAAGGAGTCCTTTGCTTACATGCCAACGAAAAAGAATTAACATATTACCGATCAAAAATTTTCCTTGTATTCCGTAATAGAACCACAAAAGCAAAGAAACTCCCCATTTGATGATTTCTGAAAAATAACGAACATATAAAGCTTGTTTCCCTAATTTTCTACATCTTAATTGTTCGCTAATTCCTACTCCTTTCCCCATTTTGATGATGTATTCTTTGGTAGTGCGTGTAGGTGGAATAACATGTTCTACTTCAATGTCGGGAAAGTAATAGATTTTATAATTTTTCTCTTTTACACGATGAAACAGATCTTTCTCTTCGCCTGCCAACAGATTTTTTTTAGTTCTTCCCAATTGGGTGTTGAAATCACCGCATTCCTGAATACACTCTTTCCGAAATCCCATGTTTGCTCCAATCGGATATGATTTTCCTGTGAAAAGTACAACTTGATTGCCTTTATTAATAGCGGAAACCCAAGAGTAAGTCCATTTACAAAGCCATTTGGGAGCTATTCCAGTTTCAAAAAGAGGGGTAATCTTGCCTCCAAAAGCCATGGCATCGGGGTGTTTTTCCAATTGATGTACAAGATGGGCCAGGTATTTTTCTTTGATAAAAGAGTCGTCGTCTAAGAATAATAAAATTTCTCCAGTGGCTTCTTTAATACCTCTGTTTCTGGCAAAGGAAAGACCTTGGGCGCTTTCGATAAAATAACGGAAATTAACTTGTGGATACTGCCGCGAAAAACGATTGCATTCTTCTTCAGTAGTATCTGTGCTGTTATTGTTAACCAATACTATTTCATATTGCTCTGCAGGGAAATCATTATTGGCAATACGGCTCAGTGTATTGAAAATATATGGTTCACGGTTGTAGGTACAGATAATGATACTTAACATATTCTATATTATTCAATTTTCTTTTTTTCTTTCTTTCTATTTTTTACTACCGATACAATGATGATAGTAGCTATAATTCCGTACATTAAAAAGATAAAGGCGGTAGATATTTTTTCTCCGATGTATATACTGTCAGGATGAAAATCGAATTTAATAACATGTTCGCCTGCCGGAATAGGAAGTGCTCTTAAGGTATAGTTGACTCTGAAATGTTCCACGGGTTTGCCGTCAATATAGGCATTCCACCCATAAGGATAATAGACTTCTGAGAAAACGGCAATGCTGGGAACAGCTGATTTTGAAGTATATTCAATTGTTGAAGTAAGATATGATTTTAATGAAATGGTAGCGGTGGAATCATGTCCGGGAACAAAATCTTTTACAAAACTTTCAAATTTCTTGTCCAAAACGGCTGTGTTTTTGATATTGATGGTATTCAGTGCATCACTTTCCTCGTTAGGCGTGTTAACCACTACCACGGAATCTACAAACCAACAATTTCCCATCGCATCGGGATTGCGTTGTGGTATTATTTCTCCATTATTTTCTTTTACAATAAAATATTTGGTATTCAACATGTTCAATACCCCCATGTTTATTTTGGAAATATGTTGATCAATTAAATCTTGGTAACGGCGAAGTTTGGCAGGATGATAACCTCCTATTGATTTCAAATAAAGAGAGGTACGAGCTTCACTAAAAGAGCTGGTTGCTAAATTGAATACTCTGAAATGTGGATCAGGATCTTGCAAAATGTACTCTTCATAGGGTTGTTTTTTACCATAATTTTTATCTTCTTTAGGGGTTGCATATTTATCGTCCGAGAAATATCTTTTGTCAACTGGCCATAAATCTACCAAAATTAAAAAACCCAAAGCAACCAAGAAATAAGAATATTTCATTTTTTCTTTTACATAAAGCCAAAGAACGGAAGCTCCCAGCAGGATGAATACAAAAGAACGGAAAGAATCACTACGGAGCATGGAGACACGTTCGGCTAATATAGCATTCTGTAACCATTCTGGAATTTGTGAAAAAATTTGCTCGTCACTTGTGGCGCTGAAATTATAGAGCAATCCTCCGAATAAAGCGAAAAAGAGAGAAATACCAGCTGTAATGCCGGCGGCTATATAAATACTTTTAATAACTTTTTCTTTTGCCACTGTTTTATCCACGATGGCTTTAAGGGCAAAAAAACCTAATAGTGGCATGGTAATTTCGGCGACTACTAAAATGGAAGAGACCGTTCTGAATTTGTCGTACATGGGAAAATAATTGAAAAATAGTTCCGTAAAAGGCATGAAATTTTTACCCCATGCCAGTAAAATAGACAAGATGGTGGCAACAAGAAGTCCCCATTTATAGGGCCCTTTTACAATTAAAAGACCTAAGACAAACAAGAAACAGATAATGGCTCCCACATAAACGGGCCCGGAAGTGAAAGGTTGTGCCCCCCAATAGGTAGGAACAGATCTGCAAAAATCTTCAGCATCTCTGTTGGGAACTCCTTTTTCTTTCAATACTTCAAAAACTTTCGAGTCGGTTCCTAGATGATAATGAGAAGAACCGCCTTTGAAATTGGGTATTAAAAGCGTTAAAGTTTCATCAATTCCGTAACTCCAAGCGGTGGCATAATCTAAATCCAATCCTTTTGTTTTGTTTTGCGTATCATTGTCCTTTGCTAATTCGGAATGTCCACCACGCATGGTCTCTTTTACATATTCATTGTTGGATTTCATCTTCCCGTATCCTGTCCCGATTCCAATGCCGAGGCAGATACCAAAGATGGCTACACCTATGATATAATCCTTCCATGTTTTTTCTTTGATATGTTTGTATAATTCTGCAATGGCCATGACTCCCAAAAACATAAAAAGATAATAGGTCATTTGTGGGTGTGTCATCAAACCGATTGCAGAAAATAGAAGGGTGAGGGTAATTCCCCAACCGTATCGTTTTTGTAACAAAAAATTAAAACCGGCTAAAATGGGCATCACATAAGCAATGCCATATACTTTATTAAAGTGTCCTGCCCCAATAATAATAAAGAAATAGGAAGAGAAGGTGATGGCAATGGCTCCTATAATACTCATCCATTTGTTTACTCGATAGGAGCGAAGGAAGATAAAGAATCCGAAAAGGTAGATGATAATACATCCGATGGTACTTTCAAATCCTAACTGATAGATGGTTTCAAGTGGATTGAGCCATTTGGAAGAAGGTTGTTCAATTCCGAATTGATAGATCGGAATTCCGCAGAACATGGAGTTGGTCCAGAAACTTTCAACACCATATTGTGCAAGTTCACCTCCCCATCCTCTGGTGTTGACCAGGTCGTCTCCTTGTAAAACTTTTCCTTCCAATACAGGATAACCAAAAGCCATGGCAATGGTAACAAAGATAAGCAATGCCGCAATATAGGGCACATATTTTTTCCAGGTTTCTTTTTTCATAATCAATGATTCAATATGTTATTGTTTAAAATATTATTATACTTATTTAACGAACATGCCGTCTTTCCATTGACCTTTTATTAATAAAGTGCCAGTAGAATCGTACAATTCTCCGTACCCGCTGATTTGGTCGTTTGAAAATTCGCCCACGAATTTTTTACCGTCAGGAAGAAGTTGATATCCTTTTCCCTCTTTTTTTCCGTTTACCCGCTCTCCGAAATAGCCCCAGGCATTATTAAATTCGAAAATAAAGGTCGGATTGATTTTATAAACCGTATCAACTTGTCCAAATTGTTGAACCATTCTGAATTTTTCAGGATACTTCAGAATGGCTGGATAAAGCGTTGTATAAGCATGGCGAAACCAATTGTCAATGATCACATGAGTGGCTTTATTGTCGATAAGAAGTTGCAATATTTCTTCAGGTTCTGCATATTTTGGAAAACCGGCAGCTTTGTGATATTTGGAGTACATATAAAATATTTCAGGTTTTCTGCAAATGACCCGTGTGGTATCCGGTAAATTTTTCCCACACCATTCGCAAGCTTCTATGTAATTGGTTAGGTTGGGATTGCCTAATTTTTTCCAGGAAGAAAGAGCTGCCATTTTTCGGGGTTCCTTCTGTGCTTCAACATAAGCGGGAAATAACAATGCTACGGAAAAAATGATAACCGCTATGGATTGGAAAATAATAGGATTTGATTTTTTTAGGAGTAAGCTGAAAAGGAGGACAACCATTTCGGAGATGCCGTTAAGAGTGAAAAAGATAAATAAAGGAAGAAGGGCTACGTAATATCTGCCACCTCCATATTGTTCGGGCCATATTAACAAAACTCCCATCGTAATGGTAGTATATAAAAAGAAAAGCAAGCCTCCTTCTTTCATTTTGAAAACACCCCATAACATGATTAGAACAATCAAAACACCCCGTATCCACTGCCCAGCTGTGATGGGAGCATTTTTTTCAAAACTGGTGAAATAAATTGAATTGGGAATCCATTTGGTTAAGTACAAACCGAAATTGTTTTTTATACGACTGCTCCAATCTTCAAAGGTTGTCATTACTTCACCGTCGGGTTTCATCTTGAAATCGTTTACATAATCGCTTTGAAGTTTTCCTACATTCTTGTTTCGTTGATCCCAGGAAAGTTTCGTAATACCAAATGATAAACATAATAACAAGCCTACCAGAATACATTGAATAAAATAACGTTTATTTCCTTTTGTTAATTTGATATCTTCATTTTTACGATTTTTCCACCATTGCCACAACGCTTCCAATGCGATGATTCCACTCCAAAGTATTACAGCCAAAATAATGGTAAGTCCCATAGTACGAACAAAATAGACGTATGATATTAAACATAACAAGAGCAGTAGTAAGAGATTGTTAAAAATACCTTCCTTAGAAAAAAGCGGTTTTTTCCTAAGATCAAGAGCAAGAAAGATAATGGAGAGCGATAGAAATAGAAATAACATTTCGCTCATCATGATGGAGCCCCATTCCAATAAAGTAGGATGTAAACAACACAATAATGCTGTGAGAAAGGCTACCATTATGTTACCGGTAGTTCGTTTGATGATAAAGAAAAATAGAAAAATGGAAAGTAGTAACAAAATTCCGTTGGCTGTTTTGATGGCATCTATATTATTGGGCAATATCTTCATAATACCGGCAATGAAAAGAGGGTAACCCGGCGGAAAATGATTGTGCGGATTAGGAGTTCCTATAAAGATAATATCTTTAAATCCTATTCCTTGTTCTAAAGCTTGTCCTAAAGAATAGTAATAAATATTATCGCCGTTGGAGTTGATCTTTTTATCATACATCGCCGAATAGTTCGATAAAAAAGTAAGTGCAATGACTAAAAAAAGAATAAGAGAGACGAATTTATTATTTAAAATCTTATTCCATATTTCGGAAGCAGATTCTTTTATGATGGTCTGTCGAGGAGTATTTTTTTGTGCCATATAACTATTTGTTTATTTGCAAAATCTGTATTTAATTAGTGTCCAGATCGCTTCAACGCCATCGTACCATTTAATTTTTTTCCCCTCTTCAATAGAGCGGGGATAATAATGAATGGGAACTTCCAAAATTTTATATCCTTTTTTTGTAACTTTGGCAGTAACTTCCGGGCAAAATTCAAAACCGGTACAATTGAGCTTGATCTCTTTTAACAGATTGGTATCAAACATTTTATAACAGGTGGGCTCATCGGTAAGGTGTTGTCGGTATAAAATATTGGTAAAGAGCGATACCAACCGTCCGCCCAAGTAAAAACTTGAGTAAGAGTGTTTGTTTTGCCGGTTTAGGAAACGAGAACCGTAAACAACCTTATACTCGCCTGAAAGAATGTAAGGCAACATCAAGTTGTAATCTTCCGGATCATATTCCATATCGGCATCCTGAATGATGATGATATCGCCTGTGGCGGCTGCAATTGCATTCTTGATTGCACTTCCTTTTCCTTGATTTTTTGTATGAGAAATAAGTTTTAAATTGATGCCGGAATGGGCTTTGCAAAAAGCGTGCACTTCGCTCACCGTGTTGTCGCGCGAACAATCGTTTACGACTATAATCTCCAATTGCATGCCATGTGGTAAATTTACATTTACCACTTTGGTAAGAATGGCATTGATTGTTTGTTGTTCGTTGTAAGCAGGAATTAACACAGACAAGGTGTTGTATTTCTGTTGTTGCATGTTACTGGTAATTAATATTGATTATTCTTTGTCATGATGATGCCCTCTTCGATGGATATGTTAGCTCTCCATTTCAATAGCTCTAGATTTTTGGCAATGGGAGCTACTGAATGCATGGTATCCATTTCCCTGTAAGGCAACCCGCCCCAGTTAATGTGGCATTTCTTTCCGAAAACTCGTTCTATAATTTCGGCTAATTCCCGTATTTGGGTTCCTTTGCCGGTTCCGATGTGAAACTCTTCTCCGTTTTTTATGTTTTCAAACAGTGATAGATGATTCACCATATGCACAAAAAAACCGACTACATCCTTTACGTTGACAAAATCTAAGATTTGTTCCCCTTTGGTCATGTTCACCGGTTCTATTGCTTCTAATGATTCGATGATATAATCGATTATTTTCTTTGCTCGGTCTTTTCCTCCGTAAATGGTATAAGGAACCAAGTGAACATATTTGAAATGCGCCAACTTGGAATAATATTCTACAAAACTTCGGAAAGCCGTTTTGGTAGCCGTATACAGGTAGGCATCATTTACTTGTTGACATCCCATTCTATATTGGGCAAAAGAACCGATATTCACAAATAACTTGATATTCTTGCATTGAGATACATAATGAAGCACTTTAACTCCAAATTCAATATTAGCCGCTACCATTGGTTCGATTATGGCCAAATCATTTCTGCTGGTTGATAAAGTAGCCAAATGAAAAACAATATCCGGTTCAAATATTACTATTTTTTCTAATTCTTCGGTGGTAATATGAATGCACTGTGGTTGCGGATACAAACGAACGGCTTCTTCCTTCATCAAATTGACAGTCAATATTTCAACGGAACTATTGTTTTCAATTAAAGCCGGAATAAAATTTTGTCCTACATATCCTGTGGCACCGGTAATAACAACTTTCATGTTTTTACTTTTTATTCATTAAAGAAATTTATCAAATTTCTTTAACTAACTTATTTTTTGTATTTATAATTTCCGAAAGGAGGTAGATTCCGATCTTTTTCCGATAGAATGGGAGTTTCAATTTGCCAATTGAAACCGAAACTGTCGTATCTGATTCCCACATCGTCTTTAGCAGAATGATCTTGTGTGGATAGATACATGACAATGGATTGATCTTCCAATACTCTATATCCGTGAGCGCATCCTATGGGAATATAAAGGGCTGTAGGTTGTTCTTCGGAAAGGATGATATCGAAAGTTTGTCCGTAAGTGGGAGATCCTTCCCGAATATCTAAGATCACATCGTGTACTTTTCCCCGAATGATGGAAACGATTTTCTCACATGCCCATTCTCCCACTTGCAAGTGCATGGCACGAATCACATTGAGTTTGGATTTGGTAAACCATACTTCCTTGATATCCGTTCGGATATTTTCTGGGGCTTCCTTTGCGTATGTGATGGAATTGAAAGGTTTGAGAAGTTCCCCGCGCAGATCGTTAAAGGGGTGAAGTGAAATGGTATATAACCCTTCTATGTTCGTTTTGGTAAATTTCATTGATTCAAATATTGATAAATTTGATTCTTACATAGTTCATAGACGTTCTCGGATGGATACTTTTTGTACCATTCTACAGTTAACTCTAACGTTTTGTCAAGAGTGAGACGAGGGTGCCATTGTAATTTATATTTGGCTTTGTTGATATCAAGCATGAGCAGTTGCGCTTCGTGCAGAGAGTCGGGATTCGAAACATCTATTAATTTCCCGTTTCCGTAATATTCCACAATTTTCGATGCGATGGTCCATACATCGGCCGTAGCGTCCGAATTAGGGCCAAAATTCCAACCTTCGCAATATTGGGTTGGGGTACTCCATATTTTTTCGGCCAACAATAAATATCCACTGAGTGGTTCCAATACAAATTGCCACGGACGAATGGCTTTCGGACTGCGGATTTCAATAGGCAGATTCTGTTCCAAAGCCCTGATACAATCGGGTACAATTCGATCTTCCATCCAATCGCCACCGCCGATAACATTGCCGGCTCTTACACTGGCAATTGATTTCCCGTGTTTTTCATAATACAGAGGATTCATAAAAGAACGTCTCCAAGAGGCGATGGCAATTTCGGCCGCTCCTTTTGAAGAAGAATAGGGATCATAACCTCCCATGGCCTCATTTTCACGATATCCCCATATTTGTTCTTTATTTTCATAACATTTATCGGTGGTAATCATGATGGCTACTTTGGATGAAGGGCATTTACGAAAAGCCTCCATGACTTGAAGAGTGCCCATTACGTTAGTTTCGTAAGTTTCCACCGGTTGCTGGTAGGAGAATCTTACCAAAGGTTGTGCTGCCAGATGAAAAACAAGATCAGGTTGGTATTTCTCAAATACAGTCTCCACTTCGGTTTTATTTCGAATATCTCCCCGAATATCTACGATCTTATCTTTTAAACAGGAAAGTACAAAGTTATCGTTTTTACTATAAGGATCTTGAGAGAATCCTATGACTTGTGCTCCTAATTCACGTAGCCAAATTGACAACCACGATCCTTTAAAGCCAGTATGTCCCGTGACCAATACTTTTTTACCTGCATAGAAGTTGTTAAAAATGTCTAAATTATTCATCATCATAAATTACCAGATTTTCCACGGGGCATCTCCTTGATCCCATAATTCATTTAATTCGGTATTGTCGCGCAGGGTGTCCATGGGTTTCCAAAAACCTGTGTGGCGATAAGCATGTAATTGTTTTTCTGCCATGATTTTTTGCATCGGTTGACGTTCAAACATTTCATGATCACCCTTCAGATAGTTGAATAGTTGAGGTTCACAAACGAAAAAACCTGCGTTGATCCATGTTCCGCTTTCATTCGGTTTTTCCTTGAAAGATTCTACGATCCCGTCATCGGCAATATCCAATACGCCCAATTTTCCGCTGGGTTGAAATGCCATCATAGACAATATCTTACCCGATTTTTTATGTTCGGCAATGGTTTGGTGAATGTCAACATCCGACAAACCGTCACCATATGTCAAGAGAAAAGGTTCGTTTCCTATATATTTTTCTACTCTTTTGATGCGCCCTCCGGTCATGGTATTAATTCCAGTATCCACCATGGTGACTTTCCAGTTTTCGGAATGATTGTCTAACACCTCTATGCTGTTATTGGAAAGATCAACAGTAAGGTCGCAGTTATGTCTAAAATAGTTGGCGAAATACTCTTTAATGACATACTGTTTATAGCCGCAACAGATGATAAAATCATTGAATCCGAAATGGCTGTATATTTTCATAATATGCCATAAAATTGGTTTTCCCCCGATTTCAATCATGGGTTTGGGAATCAAATTGGTGGCTTCACTTAAACGAGTGCCAAAACCGCCTGCTAATAATACAACCTTCATAATGTTAGGGGTGTTTCTTTATTTTAAGTATGGTTATGATTGTGTATATAAATCCTCCTGAGCTACCTTTGAAGCCCTTCGTGTTATGAGTTCATCCAGAAATCCCATGCCATAACCGCACAGTTGGATATAACTGGTGATGACGGATAAAAAAGCAATTCCGATTTTTTTGTTTTTTATCCAAGATTCAATGAAAATAGCCATGATGTAAAGTGCCAAAGGAAGCAAAAAAATAAGATTTCTACAAAGAATCGATAATAGAATGAGGAGTAGATTTCCTATGACAAAACAAGTAGGGAACAGATGGGCCATTTTTAACGAACCAGGATGTAATTTGGAAAGTAATACACGGGCTTTCCCAAATGTATATACTTGATTATAAAATTTTTTAAGATTAATTTTTCTTTTATGAAACAGAGAAGCCTCTTTGATCAATTTGATTTTAAAACCTCTTTCTTTGATTCTTAAACTTAGATCTATATCTTCGCCTATCATCTCTTTAAAACCACCCACTTGTTCGAAAACCTCTTTGGACAAACCCATATTAAAAGAACGAGGAGTGAATTTCTCAGTTTGGTTGGTCGCTCCTCGAATACCTCCGGTGGTCATCATCGAGGTCATAGAGTAGTTAATGGCTTTTTGAATATTGGAGAAGTTGTGATCGGCACTGTCGGGACCTCCGTAACAATCAAGATATTCGGTAGTTAAATATGCCCTGACGATTTTGATGTAAGTTGGTGGAAGAATACAGTCTGAATCAAAAAACAGAAAGTAAGAACCTGTAGCCATTTGCATACCCAGATTACGCCTTTCACTTCTACTGGCTTCTGGTTTGTGAATATGACGAAGCGTAAGAAGGTTGGCATATTTTTGACAAACTTCACTACACGGAATGGTGGAATCCCCTTCCATAATTAAAATTTCAAAATTTTTGTCAGTTTGTTGAGCAAGACTTTCTAATAATTCTCCCAATTCGTCGGGACGATTATATACCGGAACAATTATAGAAAAATGAATATCTTCCTTCATAGTTATACTATATATAAAATAGGTCGGCAAAAATAAGCAATATTACTTAATTAAACAATGGCTTATTTTGTAAAAAAGTTCTTTTAAACAATTTCGTTATTGCTTTGTTATGCAATTAATTAAATCTTTATAACCATGAAAACAAACTTTTTTAAAGTATTATGTGCTACTGCAATAGGTCTTTTTGGATGTAGTGATGATCAAAATCCTATTGACAAAACAACGGTTAATTCACTCGATTTGACAAGGTACATGGGGAAGTGGTATGAAATAGCGCGGTATGACCATAGCTTTGAACATGGCTTGGTAGGTTGTACGGCTCATTATACGCTTCAAAATGATGGAACGGTTAAAGTGGTGAATGCTGGATATAAAAATACGCTTGACGGAAAATACACCGAAACCGCAGGCAAAGCACGTCGCCCGAATGCTCAGGTTCCAGGGAAATTGGAAGTCGCGTTTTTTGCTAATTTTTATGCTGATTACTGGGTGCTGGAACTGGATGAAAATTATACTTATGCTCTCATTGGAAGTAAAAAAGATAAGTATTTGTGGATCTTAAGCCGTACACCTGAGATGGAATCGGAAGATCTTAATTGGGTACTTGATAGAGCAAAAACCAGGGGATATAATCTTGACGATTTGATTTGGGTGGCACAATAACAAAGAAGAAATGCCTTGTATTAAAACGGGAATCTATTCTATCTTTTAAAAATTGAAAATTCCTTTATCGAATTTCCATTCCTTTTCGCAACTGCCATTTGAGGAATGCGATTATTTTTTTGTATTTTTGCCGTTTATAATTAAAATGGAACTACTTTAAAGATAGATACCGACACATGAAAAAAAACATTCTCTTTTTGTTACTTGCTGCCATCTTGATATCTTGCACGCAAACGAAGAAAACATATTACGAAAATGGTGATATCGAATCAATGGTGGAATATCGGTTGGGGAAAGAAAACGGTAAAACAATTTATTATTATCAATATTCCGGTCGGGTGAAACTTGTGATAGATATGAAAAACGGGAAGAAGAATGGGAAATTGATCCGTTATTATTCCAATGGAAATGTGGAAGCCAAAGAGTTTTACCAAAATGACTTGTTGGAAGGAAAGGCGGTATTGTACAATGTAAGAGGAGATGTGATGGAAGAAACCAACTATTGCGCAGGCGTGAAAAATGGAAAATATACCATGTATCATGATAACGGTGAACTAAAAGTAAGTGGTTCCTTCAATCATGATTTATACGATGAAGAATGGTTCTACTATGATGACAGAGGCTTGATGGTAGGTGAAGGTAAATTTAAACAAGGCACTGGGATTCAATATGCTTATGACGAAAAAGGGAACTTGGCCAGAAAGTCGAATTTTGTAAACAATGTAAAAAATGGGGAAGAGCTTTATTATGGAGCCAATGGGGAAATAACGAAAGCATTACTGTTTAAAGATGAAAAAATTGTAGAGGTAAACGGTGAACCGGTTAATAATTAATGAATATGAAAAAGGTAATCCTATTTTTCTTTTTCTGTTTTCTCTTTGCCGGTTTAGTGGCTCAAACCACCAAGAAAATTAGCTATAAAGCTGAATATTTGGATTATGACGAAGAAATTTTGCCTGATGCCCAACGGTTGAAAGGCAATGTGGTATTCTATCATGAAAATACCATTGGATATTGCGACAGTGCATATTTGTATGAAGCTGAAAACTATCTGATTGCTTTTGGAAAGCCGGTGCGTATTTATGTAGGCGATTCCGTTACATTGTATGGTAATAAGGTCTATTATCAGGGAAATACGAGACTTGCTTCTATTGCTCAGGATGTTTTGCTTACACATGGCAACTCAATTCTTTATACAGATAGTTTGATTTATGATCTTCATAACAATGTGGGCTATTATGTTACAGGAGGCAAGATGATCAATGTGGAAGATACTCTTACCAGTAGAAAAGGAAAATATTATACCAAGCAAGATGAAATTTATTTGAATGAAGACGTCTTGCTGGTCAATAGTTCTTATACGATGGATTGTTCTTCGTTGCTTTATAATACGCTTTCTGAGCGGGTCTATTTTACTTCCAGAACTCACATGATTTCCGATGAAAATGAAATTTTTACAACTTCCGGCTGGTACGATACTAAAAATGATGTGGCCACTTTAGTAGAAGACGTGGAGTTATACAATAAAACGCAGCAAATGTTTGCCGATAGTGCTTATTACGATAAAATAGCCCGATCAGGTAACGCATGGAATAATGTAGAAATTATAGATGAAGAAAAAGGATATGTAGTGAACGGAAATTATGTAGAATATCATGAAACAGGCGGTTATTCTACCATTACAGACAGCGCTTTGCTGATTCTGATCGATAACCGGGATTCACTCTATATGCATGCTGATACCTTGAAAATTTTATTTGACTCTTTGCAGGAACCTCAATTGATGAAAGCCTATAACCACGTTAAATTTTACCGTCAAGATATGCAGGGGGTTTGCGATTCGCTTTCCTATATAATGACGGATTCATTATTGCAAATGTACTATAATCCTGTTGTTTGGTCAGGAGAAAATCAACTGTCGGCCGATACGATTCGGTTTACTATTTTAGATTCGGTGAATATGATGGTTGAACTCTGTCGGGCCGGGTTTATTGTATCATCTTTGTATGAAGAGACTGAGTTTAATCAGATTAAGGGAGCAAATATTACGGGGTATATTAAAAATAAAGAACTTTATTTGGTTGATGTGGTCAATAATGCGGAATGCCTCTACTATATTCAAGAACAAGACAGTTCTTTGATCGGGATCAATTCATCGGCGACAAGTGAAATGCGTATTCTATTGAAAGATAATGAAATAAGTAGTATTATCTTTTATAATAATCCAGATGGTTATATCTATCCCGATCAGAATTTACCGACAGAGGATCGCCAACTGAAAGATTTTAGATGGCTTATTGAATATCGCCCCAAAGAAATAAAAGATATTTATGTGATGCCCATTCCTCGAATTAAGTACGAGGAGCAAGATGCTGAGAAATTTTTAGATACAGATCAGTAAAGATCAAAGCTGAATTACCGTTTCTTTCGATATGAAAAAGCGCCTTGTTGCATTCTTCTATAATGGAACTGATATTTTTAAGTGTGATCAAAGTCTTGAAAAAATTCAACAACCTTTTTTCTTCCGAAGTGGCACGTATGATATTTTCATGGTGAGTGTTGAGTAATAATATATTTCTTAACATTCTTGTAATAAACGTAATATAATTTTTTTGTGCTTCCCTGCCTTTGGAAATGATTTCAGCAAAACTATTCTCCACTTCTAAAAAACGAACTTGTTCATTGGAGGCATTTTGGGCAAGGGCTACCATGCTACTGAACATTAACTCGAAATGGCGCAACATCTCTTTCATGTCACTGTTGTTTTGATATAATGTAATGGCTTTGTGATAATTACCTTCTGAAATTTCGGCAATGTCATGTGCCGTATCAGAGGAAATGTTAAAGTCCGAGACCAACTGCTTTTGGATGGTTTCAACGGAAAGGCGAGGTAGTTTAATGAGTTGGGTTCGGGAAAGAATGGTGCTTAATATTTTATCGGAACTTTCGGCAATGAGAATAAACAGTGTTTTATTTTCCGGTTCTTCCAAGGTTTTGAGTAACTTGGGTGCGGCAGCGTGATACAATCGTTCAACCATCCAGAGTATGTAAATTTTATATCCACCTTCATAAGAGCGAATACTGTTCTGATTGATGATATTGGCGCAATCGCGAATGTTG
>JAVWBZ010000011.1:0-15216 GCA_036649255.1 Bacteroidales bacterium | reverse complement strand
AAAACACCAAAGGGTTAGATCTGTTGCTTGACCCCGCCACCCATGATTGTTGTTCTGCAAACGGTCGCTTTGCCGTTTCCAATCCTGAAGTGTCCGACCTGATGCTTGAACAGATTGTAAATAAAATTTATGCCATGGGAGCGCAATACGTCACCTCTACTGATATCCATTGCCTGCAACATATCGATGCTTTTATCCAATCCAAAGGTATCGGCTTGGAAGTGATTCACATAGCCGATATCTTGAATGGTGAACGATAATTGTTTTTATATAATAATCTTTTTTTATTTAATCTATTTGGAAAGTTCCAAAAAAATCTATTTTAGCTACTGTTTTTTAGCAAATGAGAAAATTTCGATTTGCTGAATTTGCTCTACTTTGATCAAAATGTTATTTTGTAGTTGTAAAAATGTTTTTATTTAAAATATTTTTTTTAATTAAAAGAATAAAATAGTTAAAATTTATTTTATTTTAAAAAAGTGAATAAAATTATTGTATCTTTGGCGAAATAATTTTCGGTAATGGTTCATTATTATATGAGCATGGATATCCGCCAATTAAAAGAATAATATCCTTATGTATGTATAGGAAAATATAAATTCAAGCTTCAACAACAAGGTATAAAATATTAGGATTTTTTTAATATGATGATTAGAATAAATAAAATACGAATAAAATTAATAAAAAATATTTATGATTTAGGTAAAAACAATTTGGCTTTATCATGCCACCACCATGGATGTGCAGAGGCTGTTGGTGGGGCAAGAAAAAAGATGTTGCTGAAGAGAATTGAATACCTATTTTTGTGAAAGTATTTTAAAATTCCCTCTAAACAAGGCAACTAAGCCGTATAAATTGTAATATTTGTTTGCAATGGCACAAAAAAATGACAATGGCAACAATAGATAAAATACCATTGCCATTACAAATTAATGGTATTTTGCAAAGTGTAAGATGCGTGTTATAATAAAAAAATGTAACATGAAATTTATTAATAAAAACATGAAAATAGTTAGATTGATCCCCATCGTTATTTTTGCACTTGCTATTATTATATCAAGTTGTGAGAAAGAAAAGGTGATACAAGATGATATTTTTAACTCATTGAAAAATAATGATTTACATAATTATGCTAAAACAAAAGTATATTTCATACGAGGACATAAATATGTGGAAATAAACGGAAAATGGGAACATTGGGGATATTATATGAGAGAATACAGAACCAGTGGGTTGCAAGCTTTTTTATTTGGCCCTGATTGTTATGGTTATCGTGGAAATTGTTTGCCTGAAATTGAAATTAGTGGAGTAAATCACAATGGGGATGCTCCTAATTTTGATCCTGAAAATATTAGTTACTTAGAATTAAATAAAGAAGAAATCTTACCTATTGTGAATAATTATAAGATACCATTAGAAAATGCTCTAAATAACGGTCAAGAGGCAATAATTGACTTTTTTAAGAACAATATTAGTGTAGAATGTGATAATATTCCAACTGCTATGAATCAAGATTTTTTGACAGGAAAACTTACTATAAAATTTTTTAGTGAAGGTTATTTTATAGTAAATAAAAATGCACAAAGATATGATGATTGTCCTGTATATAACTGGTAAGAAAATGTTAGAAGATATTTATATCTTTGACACATTTTTATATAAATAAAAATATAGAAAAATTATGACAAGAATCATGGTACTATTGGGAGTCTTATTATTCATTTTTAATTGCAATAAAACGCCAACTCAATGTTTGAAATATGAGAGAGAGATAACACTTACCAGAGCAACTGAAGAGGCTGAATATTTTTACACCCAATATATAGATAAAGAAAATGGAGAGGATTTAATTTTAGGAAATCCACAAAATTCTAAAACGCTCTACTATCACAATTTGAACGACGGTTCAATCGTAAAAAAGGTTGTACTCCCTTGCCGACAAGCTATCAGAGGTTTTTATTGCGATCGTAATGACGATATTTATTATTGCCCCAACCATTCTCCCGAATTGCTGAAATATAGTCATCAAACATTTCAAATTGACACGCTCCTCAATATGGATATTCCCTATTTGGAAAATTGTATCAAACACAATATTAAGCTTGGAGTTGGTATTGAATTTATGGTTGCACCCTGCTCACCACTAATTATTAACAAACCCTATTATTATATTCCCAATATTATTCATCCCGATTATAATATACTCGAACAACCACCACTGTATATTTTTGAAGAAGTTGCAGACAGTTTACTCATACATACCGAAATTGTACATTTTCCCGATAAACTTCATCAAAACGGAAAATCATTATTCCCTTATAATTTAGGAATCACTTATACAATAAATGATAAAAATGAACTGATTGTTTCTCATTTTGCCGATCATCATATATACGTCTATAACAATGATAAATTAGATACAATCGTCTTGTGTAAAAGTAAATATGTTGATAAATTACCTTCCTTTATCAATAAGAATGAGATACATAATGAGCAGGTGTATGTGCAAAGAAGCTATAGTGAAAATAGTTATGTGGGAATATATTACGATAAATATAGAAATTTGTACTATCGGATTGCCAAATTGAAAAGTAAATTCGCTGATTCCCATTCTGATCAGTCTGATTTTGTAGTCATCATCATAGATGAAAACTTTAAAATGATAGGAGAACAGATATTTAATCATACTGATTATTTATCGGTGGGATTAATTATAACAAAAGAGGGTTTGTTGTTAAAAAAAACTGATAATTATTCAGGTAAAACAAGATATGGTCTTTTTAAAATAAATACAGATGAATAAAAAAATATATGTCGTAACATCATTATTGTTAATGTTTTGTGGTGTATTTTTTAGCTGTAAAAGTAATAGATCGAATGTTTACGGTTATTTTGAATCTAAATTTAATTTTGTTGAAAATAGTTCCCCCAAATATATTTTTATATATAAAACACCGGGATGCAGTTTGTGCAATCAAAAAATGTTAGAAGACATAGAAAAATTAACCCTAAAAGATAATTTCTACCTATTACTGATATCTCATTATCCTTATAGTGAGATGGAAAACAAGAATACGTTATTTTTGAAAAAAAAATTCAAAGATCATTTTGCAATTGAAAAAACAGATGATTATCAAAAGGTGAATCTTAAACTCAAGAGATCTGGAATTTTAAAGATAGATAAAAGGCAAATAACGAAAAAGTTGGACTATTCGGATGAAAAGGTAGAAATTGAATCTATATTGTAACTATTTAATAATAATATTAATAGGTGTGCATGGATGTAGTATTATGCAGGGTGATTTATACTTGCTATTCGTCATATGGAAAAATTAGAAAAATAACAGCATGATCTTTTACTGTAAAATAATTTATATTTACCACCTACTTTTCTGCAATAGCAGTGCTATGTGGTATAAAAATGTAAAAAAGTAATGACCTCTAAGTAGTTTTAATAATGTTAAATATTTTATTATCAATGAATAAATACAATTTATACCTATCCCTTATCTTGATGATTACAACTGTTGGCTGTTTCAACAGTAATGTTGAAGTTAGTGTTGAACACGATATTAAAACAGTCATAAGCAATCATGATTATACCATGATCTATGTGGGGACAGAATGGTGTAAAGCGTGCCATTATACTTTTACACATCAATTGGCTCCTTATAGAAAAGAGTTACATGATTCTACGGGTTTTGTGGTCATTATTTACGGCTCAGCTCCCTACGTTGAAAAATTGATCAATGAGACAAATTATAAAGGTGAAATTTGTACTTTTTCAAGTATGGGAGGCCTTGATAAACTAAAAGCAAATAAATTATTGGCATCCGTTTTGAAAGGTTATAAAGGTGTAAATTACATGCCAATCATTGTTCTATGCGATCAACAAGGGAGAGTATTAAATTTTACTACGAATCAAAATGACTATCTTCCAATTGATGACTGTATTCGCATTATAAAAAAACAGTGAAAATCTTACGGTACAAAAAAATAGGGATGATTATTTACGACAATATCCTAAACAGGTTTGTTTGACGTATCATAAAAAACGAAACGGTAACGGGAATAATCGATAAAGTTATTCCCGTTACTTATATTCTACTTTTTAAGAATTTGAATATATTATTTAGGTGCGATTTATACGCTTTAGTGTCTAACTAAACCTTGATAACAAACTCAGTTCGAAAACTGAGTTCAATCAACAAAGTTTAACTATTTATAAACGATAAATTGTAAGTATGAACAGAACGTAATTTCAATAGAAGTATAAGACAACGGTGGTACAGAAATTACTATTATTTTTTTCATAATCCCAATATTTTAATGGTTATTATCCTGTAACTGTTTTGTGCTTTCTACGTAAAAACTATTTCAAAAGGCTCTTCTAACGTCAATTCTGGGGCATTTTGCGGGCTATTTAATCCTTTTCTTTTTTTTGTCCATTTTTTAGATTTTTGTGTAAACCTATTTCAGAAAGAGACAATTTTCAGTTGCTGATGTTTTTGGCCTTTATCCGATCATGAAATAAGTGTCGGGGTATTGGTGCCTTGATTCTTTGGCTCTTTTACTTAGAGCAAAGGCTACTGTCAGGGTTCCAATTCTCCCGATGTACATGTTCAAGATCAAAATAAATTTGGCAGCATTTCCGAAATCAGCTTGACAATTGGTGGAAAGGCCGCAAGTGCTAAAGGCAGAAATAGATTCAAATAACAAATTTACCAAATCGGCTTCCGGTTCTAAGATGGAGAGCGTAAACGTGGAAAGTAAAATGATGATGGCTGACATGATGACAATAGAATAGGCTTTGTCAACTAAATCGAACGAGATATTTTTTTTGTCAAATTCGATATGTTTTTTTCCTTTAATGGTTGCAAATACCGATTTTATCAGTACAAAAAAAGTGGTGGTTTTAATACCGCCTCCCGTAGATCCGGGAGAAGCTCCAATAAACATGACAAGCATGATTAATAACATGCCGGGAACTGATATCATGTTGATATCAACAATATTGAAACCAGCTGTTCTGGCTGAAATAACCTGGAAACAGGAAGCAAACATTTTATCGAACAGGGTTGTCTTTTCTGTTAAAGAATTGTTAAATTCAACTGAAAAGAAAATAATCGTACCTAAAATAATAATCAAAAAAGTGGTTAAGAGAACGATTTTACTACCGGGCATCAGGCTTTTCCATTTATATTTTTTCCGTTCTCTGATAAATTGAGGATTGAAGAAATCTCGTAAAGTTACAAAACCGATTCCCCCCAGAAATACTAAAATCATAATGATGGTTTGGGGGAAGTAACTGTTTGAAATTTCCATATTCATGAAACTGGAATCCCATAAGGCAAAACCGGCGTTGTTGAAAGCTGAAATAGTGTGAAAAATGGCATAAAAAAAAGTTTCACCATTACTATCGAAAAAGCCGGTGGTTCTCCAATACATGTATAAGAGCATCACGCCAATGGCTTCGATGATGGCGGTTGCAATGATGATTTCGCGCAACAGCATAAAAGAATCGGAAAGCTTATTCGTGGACAGTAAATCCTTGACAAGATATTGATATCGCAAACCCACGTATGAACGCGAAAGAAAAGTGGTAAAGAAGGTAGCGAACGACAGGATGCTCATCCCTCCCAATTGAATTAAAATCATGATGACAACCTGACCTTTAAAAGTAAAAGCTCCGGAAGTGCTTAAAACGTTAAGTCCTGTTACACAACTTGCACTGGTAGAAGTGAATAGAGCGTCAATGAAAGAGATACCGTTGGTGGTCATACGGGGCATCATCAACAAAAGTGCTCCCAATGCAATGAGTATGAAAAATGATAACATCATCAAGGTGGGAGGACTGACATTGATTTTACCGAGAGAAGTACTCACTTTTGCCAACTCAATCATTACGATGATGAGAAAGTAAAATTGAATAAAAAGAATGTAATATTCTTCGAAATTATATAAATTTAGAATATTGATGTCTATTTGAAGAACATAATATAAAATGAAATTCAATGTTAAGGTGCAGATAACCAGAAATTCGAACCAGGACTTTCGTATAAATGCCTTTTTATGAAGTGAGTAAAAGATAAGAAGGAAGTATTTTAAGATATAAAACAGTAAGCTGCAATAGACTACCAGTTTGATGATATTCTTGAATCGATAACTGATGTACAATCCATGGTAACAGATGATACAGGCAATCGTAATCACAGAAAAAATAATACTGAAAATTTGCATAACTTTTGTTACGCTTTCTTTATTCTCAACAATGTGTAGATTGAGTTTTCTGTTAAAATCGCTGACACTTTTGGAGGCCATGAGATCGCTTAAAGATTAATTTTGATGAAGTTGCCAATGTCATGAGATTTTCCGAAAAGTACAAAAACGTCATCCTCCTGGATTACGGTGCCGGTTTCGGGAACTCCGATGATATGTTCTTTGGTGTGTAATTTATTGGCTACCAGTTCTTCGTAAGCACGACGAATGGTAATAAGACTTAAACGGTGGTTATTACGAAAATCGATATCTCCGATGGTGAGGCCAATTAATTTAGCGGGGGCTAAAATTTCCGCTACTTTATATTCGTCGGGAAGTTGCAAATAAGAAAGGATACTTGGATTCATGAGTCTTTCGGCAAAAAGTTTTCCAATTTCATCTTCGGGAGAGAGAAATTCGGTGATTCCCATCTTTTCCAGGATAATTCTCTGACTTTCCCCCATGGTACGACAGATAATGCGTTTGATATTCAAGTCAAGCAGGTTGGCAGCACATAGTAAACGTTTTACAAAATCGTTTCCAATGGCTACAATCACGGCATCAAAATCTTGAATATTTTCACTAAGAAGGGCTCGTTTATTGGTGGCATCAATGCAAACAGAATAAGCTACATCGTCTGCAATGTCTTGTACTACACTGATTTCTGAATCAATAACCAATACTTCTGCCCCTTTTTCCGAAAGGGCAATTGCGATGGCCGAACCAAAATGGCCGGCTCCAATAACGGCATATCTTTCCTGAGCCATGTCTATATTATTTAAGTGCACAAAAATACACGATTTTTTCGAAATAAACAGCTAAAGTGAACCTATGGTATGCTAATAAACTAAAGACAATTTTTTTACAAAACATCTTCGCCTGAATATGATTTCCGAATCATATTTTTCCCAGATTCGACTGGCAATATTGTTCTCCAATTGTTGCGAGGTAATGGCATATTGATATCCCTTTTCAAGAAATACTTCGTTGAGTTTGCAATGATAAATAGAATGAATGCCTTTTTTGCTCCATTCGGGTAATACACCGGTAATGTACATGTCAACCAGTCGATTCTTTTTTAGAGCTTTTAAAACTGATATCCAACCGAATGGGAATAATTTACCGTTGGCTTTCTGAAAAGCTTTGCTTAAAGAAGGAAGACAAAAACTAATGCCGATTATCTTTCCATTTTCATCTTCCAATAGGCAAACCAAATCCTGATCCGCTACCTTGAAATTGGATTTTACCACCCAATTAATTTCATCTTCGTTTAAAGGAATGAAATTATAAATGTCACGATAACTTTCATTAATGGTTTCAAAAAAATATTTTCCTATCGCTTTTAGGGCCTGCTTATTTTTGAAATATTTAATCTTGATATGATACTTTTCGGCAAGAATTGCATTTAATCTTTTGATATGCTCAGGAACCTCTTTTACTTTTACTTTATATTGAACATAGTCGACTTCTTTTTCAAAACCCATTTTTTTCACCAATTCAGGATAATAATCGTAATTATATTCTGCGCTGATGGGAGGCGTTTTGTCAAATCCTTCTATGAGCATGGCTTGCTTTTCCATGTTGGAAAATCTGGAAGGACCGCTTATTTCCAATAACTGTTCCCTTTTACCCCAATTTTCCACGGTTTCCATCAATGATGTGGCAACTTCCCAATCATTAATTACATCAAACCAACCGAATCGAATCCGTTTCTGTTTCTTGATCTCATTGCATTTATGATTGATAATACCAGCAATACGCCCTACCATTTTTCCGTTTTTGTAAGCCAGCCACATTCTAATAGAGCAGAACTCTTTGGCCGGGTGTGAGGTCAACGTCGCATAGTCCTCCGATTCAAGCGAAGGAACATAATGAGGACATCTTTTATATAAGGTTTTAGGAAATCGGATAAAATTCCATAAATCATCTTTGGTAACCACTTCGGAAATAGTAATGTAACTCATAATATATCATTTCTTTATTAATCACACATGATTCGATATTCCAATTTCTTTGTTTTTATTTTGTCTCTTTCTTATGGAGATCTTATCCATGACAAAAAATTTGTTGATACGAAGCATCCGCATGGATGTACCCATGACGTACGCAATAAGCGAACCACTTCAAAAACGGTTCTAATAATAAGGTAAAAGCGATGGCAAGTAAATTAGGGACAATGAATAACAAAAAAGCTACTGTTACTAAGAGAAACAAAGAAATACAATAAGGTGTTTTCATAATTTATCTCCTATAGAATAAAAATTTTTTAGGATAAAAATAAATCAAGGCGAAGATGGTAAAAATAGTATTCAAAACGCTGATCCTGAAAAAATCAAAAAACGGCCGGAAATGAGTTACCCTCTCTTCCTGTGGCGGATAGTAAACGTTTATTGGAATGGCCATAATAGGAATAAAACGCCATGCAGAACGAACCAGCATCTCTAATTCAGCCTCGTATCTATTAGAAAAAAAATGAATATTTTTTATTTTATGTAGAGGATATAAACGATATCCCGATTGTGTATCGGGTAATGGAATGCGTGTTTGCAATTGAAACCAAAAATTTGAAAATCGATTGGCAAAACTATTGGCCGAAGGCATGTTCTCCGTGTTTAAAAAACGACTCCCTACAATTAAATTGTCGGGATGTTGTGCAACGGCATCAAGAAACTTGGGAATATCGGAAGCATAGTGTTGTCCGTCTGAATCTATGGTAATGGCATAGCGGTAACCCAGTGCAACGGCTCTCTTAAATCCCTGTTTCAGGGCATATCCTTTTCCTTTGTTGTGCGGATACTCAATCCATTCGACCTCCATCTCTTTTATCAGCTGATGGGTACGATCTGTTGATCCATCATTCACCAATATAACATGAAGATGGTATTGCTTTACCTCTTCCACTACTTGTTGAACCGTTTTTTCATTGTTGTAAGTGGGAATGATGAGGCAGGTGCCGTTTTTTATTTCATCACTTGTCATCTCTGTTGATTGAAAATAGCAGACATTTTGGTAAATATCTGCTGCTCGTTTTTAATTATAATGTCAACTTCTATGGAATCGGAACGCTGCTCTCTTATTATATATTCAATTACGATACAGGCATTAACGGAAGGTTCAATAACATGGATGAATTTAATGCTTTTTGCAAAAGATAAACGAAGAGCATGATGGCAATGTATTGATAATAATTCTTTAACAAGTTCTATCAAACACGCTCCGGGAGTAATGGGTTTTCCAGGAAAATGTACTTTGAATATTTCCGAATCTTGATTTAATATAATATGATAACTGAATTGTATATCGGATAGAATTTCTTCTTTCTCTATTTTGTAAAAATGATCAAGTAGCATCATACTTTATTGAAGATTGAATTTGCTGTCGGAAATCGAAATGTTTCTCTGGATATTTTTGAAAGTAAAGAGGGTTGTATCACCATTCTTTTCATTCATGATGATCTTCTGGGCCAGATAATTTTTAGGATCTAAATAAAGCTCAATGGAGGTCATCATCTGTTTCATCTCTTTTTGAATCGGAATCAATTTAACTAACACCTGTTTTTCGTTAAGATAATACTCAATTTTAAAATTATGGCTGTTTTGCAATTCTTTTCCGTTAATAAATCCGAGAATCATTTCACTCATTGCTTTGAACATCTTGTTCCCATTTGCATTGAATTGAGAAGCTCCTCCTTGATTATTTTTCAAATAAATTTTGTCGTTGTGTACGATAAACAGATATGATTGAGGAGTGAGATATTCCCATCTAATTGATGTTGGATTTTTATAATACATTATGCCTGAAGAACTACTGGTTTCGGTCATAAAGGATATTTTTTTATCTTGCGTAAAATTACACTGCATGCTTTGGGTTTTCTTCGAAGCTTCTGTAATTTTATTTACAAGATTTGTTTTTTCTTCCGCCGTAACAGATTTAAAGCCTTCAGGTTGTGCTGTTGCCCCTACCAAATAAAAGGTCAAAACCACCAAGATTATTTTTTTCATATTTATTTTTTTATTTTACCACAAAAAATACACCTATCATAATGATAACAACACCTATCCACCGTGTGATGGGAATGGCTTCGTGAAAAATGAATTGTGCGGCAAATAATCCGATGATATAGCTGATACTGAGCAACGGATAAGCCAAACTAAATTCAAATCGTTTCAGCACAATCATCCAAACTACCATGGCCGTGAGGGCACATACTCCGGAAGCAGCGAATTGCCAGGTGGTGAATACGGTTTTAAAATAGTGCCAACTCCAGTTGAATTGACCAAAACAAGCAACCGAAATTTTTAGAAAGGTTTGCGCTGCTACTAACAAAACACTTTGTATGCAAACCAATGAAATTAATAACCACGACATGATGATAACAGGATTAAGGAGTGATTTTTATAATGGTAATGATTGTATAATAAGATATAGGAGATCTCTTTTTTTGTTTTCTGATTGATGATTTGCACTTTGGGAATTTCTTGATTCCTTATGCAGGAAGCGGCACTCCATAAACCGAAAGCCGGTGCTGTGAAAAATTCACCCGATAAATTTTTATAAATGGCGTGAATAGCATCCGGAAATAATTGTTGTGTAATGAAATGGTATGGTTTGTCGTGAACAACATCCCCGCTTATACCGGTCATGATGACATCAATGTCAGAATGAGAAAGTTGATGATTTGAAAGAAAAGAGTTGACAAATTGGATGATATCTGATTGGTCGGTGGGGCTGTACAAAAGATCAATGGCCTCTATGGAGGCATAGGTCGTTTGTGTGGGAGTATCGGAAAGCATAAAGCTAATACTGCCTTCTCCGGCAAAACTTCCAGGAGTTTTGCTGTTATAGATTTCTAAACTGTTGTCAATGTGTTCTTTCCAAAACCCTAATTTCTTTAACTGTTGAAAATAGGTGGGGGTGAGTTCGTCAAAACCTCCTACAAGAGCCGATTTGATATTTCCTATTTTAAAAAGAGTGTAGGCATCCATTAAAGCTGCTTCAAATGAAATTCCACGGTGAGAGTAAGTGTTGTTATAGGAGTGACACTTGAGATAAATGGCAATTTGCGAACTGATGGTATTATGAGTGGATTGAATGAAAAAGGTAGGTTGAAGATATTTTTCTTCGTTTTCAATCAGTGCTGATAAAAACTTTTCTGTATCTTCAATGCAACCCAATCCAGTGCCCGAAATGATCGCATCAGGACAATCTATTCCAGCTTCTTTGATACAAACCACCGAAGCAGCGATAGAACGTTTGATGATACGGCTCATGCGCCGCAGGGCGATGGGAGTGAAAAAATCTTGAAAGTTGGGTTCCACACAACGTACGTAAGGTTCCGAATAGGCAATAGGTTCCTCTATTCTATTTTTCCCCAAGGAGTTTTGAATTGATATGTTGCCCGATCCAATAATATACATGATGTAACTAAATTATAAATGCGTTTGCTGCTTTTTTTAGGTATGCGACGTTTCTATGTCGGAAAAAATGATAGAAGAGTTGTTGCCTCCAAAGCCGAAAGAGTTATTTAAAACATGTTTGAGTACAACATTCTCTACTAAATTTTCAATAGGTTTGAAAGATAACTTTTCAATGGGTTGTGCGAAATTGAGATTGGGAGGAAGAAAATGGTTTTTCATGGCCAAGATGGAAATAACCGACTCTACCCCTCCGGCGGCACTGGTGGTGTGTCCGGTAAAAGATTTGGTGGAACTGATAGGGGGGATATGATCTCCAAAAATGGTCATGACGGCGGTTCCTTCCGATTCGTCATTGTTGCCGGTTCCGGTTCCGTGGGCATTGATATAATCAATATCAGACGGCTGCAAACCACTCATTTGAAGTGCTTGACTCATCGATAAAACCGCTCCTTTTCCGTCGGGAGAGGAAGCTGTTTGGTGAAAAGCATCACAAGAATTTCCCCATCCTGCAATGGTACAAAGAGGTTTACTGTTTCGCAAGGAACGTGATTTTTCGTTTTCAATTACCAAATAGGCAGCCCCTTCCCCCAAGTTGAGCCCCGCCCGATTTTTATCGAAAGGTTTGCAATGTTGCGGATCTAAAATCATTAAAGTATTGAAACCGTTGAGATGAAATTTACTAAGACACTCGGTTCCTCCAGCTATTACACAATCCAAAAATCCCGATTGAAGAAGATTTACCGCCAAAATCAAGGTGTTAACAGCCGAAGAACAAGCAGTGGAGGTAGTGGCAACATAATCGAATTGTCCTAAATAATCGGCAATTTTTTCGGTGCAGGCACCACAATCATGCGCTTCAATATAGTCGGAAAAAAGATTACTCTCTGGATCTGTGAAATAGGGATAGTATTGTTCGCTTTTTTCCATTCCTCCCACCGTAGTACCGTTTAAAAAACCTAATCGAAGCCCTTTGTAATGTCTGAAATCGGAAAGATGTGCTTGTGCGAAAGCTTCTTTGGCGGCTACCATGCCAAGCAGAGAAGTACGCGTTATGACTTCTTCGGGGGAGATTTTTAAAAGAATTTTCAATTGCTCTTCCGATAATTTTACTTCTGAACAAGGAATTTCAGCATGCTGAGTGTTTAAATGTTGAATATTGCCTATTCCCGATTGAAGAGACCGTATAGATGCTACCGTTTCAGCTGTGTTGTTGCCGATGCCAGAAACAATACCCAATCCTGTAACATAGATCTGCTGTTTCATTATGATTTTTTATTCGCCATAATATAAGTGGCCATGGTTTTGACCGATGCAAAAATTTCTTTTCCTTCGCTGGGACTTTTTAATTTAATGCCATAATTCTTTTCCATCATGACAATCAATTCCAAGGCATCAATTGAGTCTAAACCAAGTCCGTCACCAAACAAAGGGGCATTTTCATCAATATCTTCTGGTTTCATCCCTTCCAAATTCAATACTTCTATAATTTCTTTCTTTATTTCCAGAATTAATTCTTCCATAATTTTATTATCCTCCATAGTTTTATATGATTATTAATTTTATAAAAAAAAAGTGTGCAAATTTACATGATTTTTTTGAATAATCTTGATTTATCGTAAAAGATCCCATTACAACATTGGATGAGTCGTTAAATGATTGTTCATGAAAGAATAAATCTCGGCTTGTTCCTTTTGTGTCAAAAACTTCTCTTGTTTTTCAATCCATGCCAGTAGGGCTTCCTGTTTTTCTTCCGTGTAATCCACATAACCGATCAAATAATGTTGGATCTCTACTTCTTGATCAATGGCTATGATAATATCCGATAATGACTTTGAATTTTGAGATTCGGTAATCAATACCATATTTTCTCCTGTTATTTGGTGACGGATGCATATTTCACCTATCATAACATTGGGCAGGGTGTAAACAAACAATGAAGGGCTTGGAAAATCGCGCATGGAAGCTTGAAAGCGAGTATCTACCTCAATGGAAGAGGCGGAATTAGACAAAATAACGGCTGTGTTCGGATTGGGGGCATTTTTTGCAAGTATGCTCTCTTTGAGTAATACCTCTGCTGCTAAAAAAGCCAGTTTGGATAAAGCATCCATTTTGAAAAATTTGGGATATTCTATTTTTAAATCACGATAAGCTTCGTTTAAAAAATCACTTTTTTCGACAGATTCTTTACAATATATCATTTTATCATTTAAAATAATACAATGGTTTTTGATTTTGCAAACTTTCATTTTCTTGTGAACTTATCTAATGAATAATGATTTATTTCGAGAGCAATAGCGTGGCATTGCATCCTCCAAAACCTGAGGCGGTTTTGAGTGCAGCCGGTTGGGTAATGTTGCTGTTTTCTTTTACAACATTTATGGGATCGGGTGTTCCAATGGTATTGAATCCGTGAGTGCCGGGGAGTTTGTTATGTACGAGTGAATGGGCGGTAAGTACGGTTTCTATCACACCGGCAGCTCCCAAAGTGTGTCCTAAATAACCTTTTAGTGAACTGACAGGAACCTCTTGCAATTGAGCACGGGTAATGGCAATGGCCTCCATATTGTCGTTATAAACGGTGGCCGTACCGTGTGTGTTGATGAAAGCCAATTGTTCAATGTCGAAATGTTGTAATGTTCGTATGATGGATTGATATAATCCTTCTCCCGTGCGGGAGGGGGCCGATGCTACCGCGAATAAGTTTAATCGAATTGGTTGCTGTTACCTGGCGGTTGCTTAAAATGATGGTGGCTGCTCCTTCGCCCAGATTAAGCCCGCAATGCTCCTTGTCATAAGGACGGCAAGGTTGGTCGGATAGTCCTTTTAAACTTTGAAAGCCAGTCATGACAAATCTGCTGATCAAATCTGCACCGCAAACTATCACATTTTTATATGCATCGCAATCCAATAATCTTTTGGCGGTTATTAAAGCTGTAACACCTGATATACAAGCGCTTGAAATTACGATAGGTGGATGCGGATTTTCAAAAAATTGACCGATCAACTGGGCTGATTTCCACAAATAGACCCTGTCGGGAGAGAAATGATGAGGAAAATCGGGATCTATTAATTCAATATTTCCTTTGGTCGTGGATAAAATGAACAGCGTGTCAGGAGATGCCGGATCAATGTTCGAATTGTTTAAGGCCTCTTGAATAGATAAAATGGCCATTTTTTCAAAACGTGTATAGGCTGTTTCATCTGATAAACTGTTCCATTTTTCGTTGATTTGATCTTGATTCATCAGAGCGGCGCAATAGGGGATATGGTTGTTTAATTCGTCATTATACATTTTTATAGCCGATTGCTGGCGCATGATGGCACTGAAATTTTCTTCGGTGGAAAAACCTAAAGGAGAAACAATATTATCGGAAATGAGGTATGTCATTTTATCATGATTCTGGAGTTACTACTTTCATTTCGGCTTTGGCAATAGATACTCCATTACTTTTTACTTCGGCTTTGAGGAGCGTAATACCAAAAATTCTGCTTATAATCTGAATATCGGTTTCCAAGAGTTGCGACACCATGGGGAGTTCCC
>JAVWBZ010000010.1:9311-15251 GCA_036649255.1 Bacteroidales bacterium | reverse complement strand
ATAAGATATTTGAATATATCAAAGCTGGAACCCCATTGGTTGCTTCCAATTTAGTAGAAAGAGCACTTATTATTCAACAGTATCAAATAGGTCTTATCGTAGACAATCTGGAAGGAAAATCTATTGCAACTGCTATCAATCGACTCATTTTCGACCAAGAGTTTTATCATCAATGTAAAGAGAATTGTAAAAAAGCGGCAGAAGAGCTTACTTGGGAAAATGAAGAGAAAGTACTGGAAAAAATTTACTTAAATCAATAGATTAAGAAACAAAATTAAAGAAGTAATTCATAAAGAAATTCCAGAATGTTACCAAGCCTATGGCAAACAACTTAGAAAAATAGAAATTCCATTTTAATTTACCGTGAAGGATATAAATAACTCCGTTATTAATAGCCAAGCCAATCAAGGAAAAAAGAATGAAAATGAAATATTGACGGGCAATTTCAGGGCTATTACTTTGAAAAGTCCAAATCCTGTTTAAAATATAATTAGAAGAAGCGGCAAAGATAAAACCAATCGAATTGGCAATATATTTATTGATTTTAATCCACTCCTTACAGACATAAGTAATACCAAAATCAACAAGCACGCCGCTTCCTCCTACAGCACAAAACTTGATAAATTTTAATAAGAAGACTTTGTCAACTATCATGAGGCATTGAATAAAAGAAAGCCAAACAAAATTGTTTGGCTTTTCAGTGTTCCAGCTGGGATTCGAACCCAGGACCCCATCCTTAAAAGGGATGTGCTCTACCTGCTGAGCTACTGAAACATCCTTTGTTTTGGGAGTGCAAAAATAGTACTTTTTTTTTTGCGAACAAATAAATATATTTTTTTTTTGCAAAATTTACCCTAACCTACTTATAATCAGGTATTAATTTTTTATTTTTTAAAATCTTTCAGGGGAATCTGTTTTTCTTACTTTTTTCCTATATTTGTCTTATTAACTTACTGTTAATAAGATGATTCATTTATAAAATGAAAAAAAAAACACCTTGTCATTTTTTAAATGAATTGGTCATCTTTTTTAATGATTTGAGCAATATTTTGAAGTTTTCATCAAAAATAAAAAACAACAACCCAAAAATTACACTTATGAAAAAACTGATTTTAACTCCGAAAACAGACTCCATTACCATTTGTCTCCCTCCTGATTGGGTAGGAAAAACGATTACCTGTATTTTAAAAGAAGAAGACGAAAGTATTGAAATAGTCACAGAAGTAAGCGACCGAGCGATAGAATATCACACTCATCGTTATCGCAATAAAAAATCGAGAAAAAAATAATCAATATTAGTGTAAATCCGCGCCTATCAAATGCATAAATTCTTGTCTCGTATTGGCATTTTTAAGAAAAGCACCTGTAAACTCGGAAGTAGTGGTAACAGAGTTTTGTTTTTGAATGCCACGCATAGACATGCACAAATGTTGTGCTTCAATGACAACTGCTACTCCAATCGGATCCAAAACTTCCTGAATACAATCCTTAATTTGAGTAGTAAGGCGTTCCTGAAGTTGCAATCTACGAGCATAAGCTTCTACTACACGCGGTATTTTGCTAAGTCCTACAATTGTTCCGTTGGGGATATATCCAATGTGAGCCTTCCCAAAAAATGGAAGGAGATGATGTTCACATAGTGAATAGATTTCAATATCTTTGACCACTATAATTTGTTTATAATCTTCTTTAAAAAGAGCGTTTCTCAAAATTTCCGCTGGATTCAATCCGTAACCGTGTGTCAAAAATTGAAAAGCTTTAGCTGCTCTTATTGGAGTTTTAATAAGTCCTTCTCTATTAGGATCTTCTTTAGTCACTACAATCATGTTTTTATAGCTTTCAGCCAATAGGTCAATGCTCTCTTTATTATAAACGTCGCGTCGTTCGTATCCTTCTATATCTTCGTACATAATTAATTAATATATGGGTTTTGTTTTTTTTCTTTTCCTATCGTGGTGCAATCTCCGTGTCCGCAATATACAACCGTTTCTTCTTCTAAAGTCATCAATTTTTCTTTGATATTTTTTATCAATACTTCAGCATTTCCGGTAGGTAAATCGGCACGACCGATACTACCTTCAAAAAGAACATCTCCCACAAATATCAAATTATTTTGACGATCCAGAAAGCAAACGCTACCATCTGCATGTCCAGGGGTATAGATCACTTCCCATTTTTGATGCCCGAAAACAATTTCATCTCCTTCTTTCAGATATCGATCGGCTACCGGATATTCTGCTGCATCAAAACCAAAAGCAACTCCATAAGCAGAAGCATTATTATAAATAGGAATACCGGCTTCATGTATCCATAAAGGGGCTCCAAAAGTTTTCACACAAAAGGAATTGCCTAAAATATGATCAATATGAGGGTGCGTATTGAGAATATATTTTACCTTTAAGCCTTCTTTTGCAATAAAAGCAACTAAAGAATCATTTTCTTTTTCCATTTGGTTGCCAGGATCTATAATAACGGCTTCTTTTGTTTCATCATACACCACATAGGTGTTGACCTGTAGAAAATTGAAATGAAAAGTTTTAATGGTCATATCGTTTTTATTAGTCGTTAATTTTGCAATATATTCTTTAAGATTTACCTTTTTTTTCATTTGATGATCCGAGATAGAATTACAAGCCGTTAATACAACAAAAATAGAAGTAAAAATCAAGTAAATAGAAGTAACTGAAATAGAAGTAAAAGTAAAACCACATTTCATTTTAGAAAGGTTTGTTGGCTTTGCTATCGGTATCTACCATTACTTTTTCTTTTTTACCTTTGTTAAATACAACAGAATAGGTTAATTTTCCTTCCGGATTCCAACATGACCAGGTTCCCTGTTTCGTTCGATTTGTAAAATTACCTTCAAAGTGTTTCTTCCCATTAGGGTAATATTCAACAAAATAGCCATCAGGGGCATCCTCCACAAAATTCTGTTCACGCACCTTTATGGCTCGTTCATTATAAAACGCCCATTTGCCTTGTTTTAAATCTTTTACATATTTTCCACTTTCCAATAATTTTCCATTATCAGCATATTCTTTCCAGCTTCCATTTCTCAAATTAAGAGAATAATTTCCTTCCGTTTTAATTTTTCCGTTATCATTCCAATATTTATGTTTTCCATTTCGTTCGTTGTTTTTATAGTAGGTTTCATATTTTTTTTCACCATTGGGATAATAACCTTCCCATTTACCGGTCATCTTTCCATTATCAAATGCGCCAGCATCTTTCACATTTCCAGTTTCGTAAAAAGAGATCCAATTTCCATTTTCTTTATCGTCTATAAAAGCTCCTGATCTTTGTTTTTGTCCACCTTCGTACCATGCATTCCATACACCGGTTCGCCAACCGTGGTCATAATTTCCTTTTTTCCAAACTTTCCCATTTTCATAATAATAGATCCATTCTCCGTTTTGTTCTCCCTGTTCAAAAGCGCCCTTGCTTCCCACTGTTCCATCAGCATGATAGAAAATCCAAACTCCATCTTGCAAATCTTGAATAGAATTTCCTTCCATCTCTTTCACGCCTTCCTTATTCCACCAAGTGGCATATCCATTCAATGCCCCATTATCATAATTTCCTTCAAATGATTTTTGTCCGTTATCATGATATTCAATTACCACTCCCTGAACACTGTCATTCATATAGCTGCAACTTTTAAATAACTTTCCATTAGGGTGATAAAAAGAAAAAGCACCGTTTCGTTTTCCATTTTTAAATTCCCCTTCTCCTTCCATTTGCCCTGATTGATACCAACTTTTGAAAGTACCGTTATCAGCATAGTATTCTTGTGCCAAGCGCCCATTGTCGTACCACACTTTCCAAAGCCCTACCTTCTGTCCTGCTTTATAGACTCCTTCTGTCCATTTTGTACCATTTTTATGATAATAGTTCCATATCCCTTCTTCCTTCCCGTTGATTTGGATTCCAATCGACATTAAGGTTTTATTGTGCCAATAGGTTTTTACCGTATCTTGTGCATACATGAAAATGGACAAAATACAAACTACAACTAAAAGACTGATTTTACGGATCATAATATAATATTTAGATCAAAAATTACTACTTGAACAATAATTATTCCCATTCAATGGTGGCGGGTGGTTTAGAGCTGATGTCATATACAACTCGATTAATTCCTTTTACTTTATTGATAATTTCGTTGGAAATTTTACTCAAAAATTCATATGGGAGTTTGGCCCAATCGGCAGTCATTCCATCCGTTGAAAGCACGGCACGAAGAGCGACAGCATTTTCATAAGTACGTTCATCACCCATGACACCCACCGACTGTATAGGAAGGAGTATGGTACCTGCCTGCCATATTTGATTGTACAAACCTTGTTCTTTAAGACCCTCAATAAAAATAGCATCGGCATCTTGTAAAATTCTCACCTTTTCAGGGGTAACATCACCCAAAATTCTGACCCCCAAACCTGGTCCAGGAAAAGGATGGCGTTGAATCAAAGATTCCGGAATACCCAAGGCTTTCCCCACTCGTCGCACCTCATCCTTAAATAAGAGTTGCAAAGGTTCCACCACTTTCAAATTCATCTTTTCGGGTAGACCTCCCACATTATGGTGCGATTTAATCACCATTCCCGTGATGGATAACGACTCTATTCTGTCGGGATAAATGGTGCCTTGTGCCAACCATTTAATATCTTTTAAACGATGGGCTTCTTCATCAAAAACATCAATAAATCCTTTTCCTATCATTTTTCTTTTTTGTTCGGGATCCGTAATTCCTTTGAGATTTTCATAAAAACGTTGAGACGCATCTACTCCTTTAACATTCAGCCCCAATACTTTATAATTTTCCAAGACGGAAGCAAATTCATTTTTACGCAAAAGGCCGTTGTCCACGAAAATACAAAACAAATTACGCCCTATGGCCTTGTTAAGCAAGACGGCCGCTACCGTTGAATCTACACCACCCGATAACCCCAACACTACTTTATCATCTTTTAGCTGGGCTTTCAACTCGGCCACTGTCGTTTCAATAAATGAATTGGGGGTCCAGTCCTGTTTACAACCACAAATATGTTGAACAAAATTCTGAATAATAAACGTACCGTCTTCACTATGATAAACTTCCGGATGAAATTGAACCGCCCAAGTAGGTTCCCCTTCAATTCTATAAGCGGCCACTTTTACCTCAGCCGTACTGGCAATAATTTGATAGTGATCTGGTATGTGGGTGATGCTATCACCATGCGACATCCATACTTGTGTATGTTCCCGAATCCCTTTCAACAGTATATCTTCCTTTTTGAAAGAGGATATATGGGTACGACCATATTCACGCGTTCCACAAGCACCTACCGTTCCTCCGCCCAATTGTGCCAAATATTGGGCTCCATAGCAGATCCCCAACAAAGGGAAACGAGTTCTTATTTTCGACAAATCCGGTTTAAAAGCATCTTCTTGATTAACCGAAAAAGGACTTCCTGATAAAATAACTCCTTTTACATCGGCACTATTTTCCGGAAATTTATTGTAAGGAAGAATTTCGCAATAGGTATTCAATTCACGAATACGCCTTGCAATGAGTTGTGTATATTGTGATCCGAAATCTAAAATGATAATTTTTTCCATAATTATTAGGGTCGATGGTGCGTTTTTAATACCTCTTTTTTATTGGGTGCAAAAATACGATTATATTTTGGAAAAATAATACGGCTTACTCATATTTTATACTTCACCATTTATCATTATATCTTAATTTTTGCACCTTGTAATTCTTTCAATGTATTAACAATTAAAAAATAATATTACAAAATAAGAGAATAATAATTTATTGTCATAGAATGCGTTAACTTTATCTTGTCTTTCTAAACTTTGAATTTTCGAATACAAATAAGATAAAAGTTATTGTTTATGTGCAACCGTGAACTTTACTTTGTTTATTTGTATGGTATTCCAAGATCAAGAAAGATG
>JAVWBZ010000010.1:2179-9301 GCA_036649255.1 Bacteroidales bacterium | reverse complement strand
AGCAATAATAGTGAAAGTTCACATTTGTTGTTACGTTCCTGAAATCATAGTAAGATGAACAGAAACAACATACACATTAGTTCTGTTAGTGAAAGATAAATTAAAAGAACAACAAATCTCAATTATTGACTTTGCCAATGTCATTCCCTGCGAAAGATTAAATGTGTACAATTATTTTTAAAAGAGAAAGTATGGCTATTGATTTACTTTTAAAAATTTCCCAAATATTGAACTATGATTTTATCGACTAAATATATGCTAAAAAAGAAAAAGGTAAAATATCGGCGGTCATTCATGTTGAAGTAGAAGACAATCAATTAAAAATTCACCATTGCCGACAACATAAAAAATCATTTTCCTAAATTGGGTCATACTTCTCTATTTCTAAATTGAAGAATGTATGAAAGTTCCCTAAATTTAAGAGTAGTCATCTTAAAAAATTTCATTTTATCAACTTTTTATATGGCATAATCATGTATGTATTAATTTTAGGAGTTATTTTCTTTTGAAATTTAGGAGAAAACATGAAAAAGCCAAGAAGTTTGATTTTTAAAATATCTTTTTTCCGTTTTTGAGGGAAATCGAAAAAATGGTGCTTTTTATAAAAACGATAATCTTCTTTCATAAACCCTTGCATCAGAAAAATCAGGTCGCGAAAAATCTTCAGACCTCCTATTCCATAAAAATTTTGAGGCTTTTTAATAGGATTTTGAAGGGCATAGGTCAGTTTCAATGACAAATTATGCATGGATTCCATCATTTGTGCTCCCGATCCGTCATCCATTTCATCGGTGGCAACACCCGCTAAAAACGTACACCCCACTTCATTACGTGCTTGAATGATCATTTGCAAATTAGGTTCCACGGAATAGGCCCCGCTAATAAGGTATCCCATTGGCATTCCCCTATTGACAATACGATGACCGTTACAAAACTGACGATCATCATATATTTTGAAAGAAGCACCCATGGAATGATCCTTGATTGTAAATGCATACACAATGGCATCGGCTCGTTCTATTTGTTGTCTCAAAAAAAGATCAAATCCGTCGGGATGGATACATTTTCCGGTTGTAACACATCTATAACAACCCACACAACCACCAGTAAAAGGAAATTCCGCTATATTGATGATTCTTATTTGGTAAGGGAAAAGGTGTCGAAAACGAGCAATCATGTCAACAAGATGTTCATCCTGAGTGTTAGCATTGGTTAGAATCACAACATCTTTTGCCGTATTTTTGGTTATGATTTCATCATTCGGGAATAAGGCAACTGGAATTTTTTCCCAGGAAAAATTTTTCGATTTTATTATCCCACAACCATTTGGTACAGGTTCATACAGATTATGAGCCATTTGAAATTTTATATAACGCCAAAATGAAATTGCCTCTTCCTGTCCCTTTTCCGCAAGTAAATCATTCATGTCTGCCGACAATCCATGCAAAACCTTGAATCCCATATCATGGCAATTTTCTTCCAGGTATGAATGAGCCGTAATATCGTAGAAGTGCATGGAAGTGGTAATTTGAACTGCATATTTACTACGGTAATCCATCTTGTTTTCAATGATGTGTTCTTTCAACAATTCAATAAACCGATGTAATTGATAGGGAGCCATAAAGGTATATACCGGATAAGCAAACAACAATAAATCCGCCTTCTCTATTTCGTTGATAATCGGTAAAATATCTTTTTCAAATTTTTTAATTTGTTGACCTACATGATAATACACAAACCTATCTTGTGGGAATTTTTTTTCGAGAAACAGAGCGGTGTATAAAGTAACGCTATTATTGCCTTTTGGGCTACCATTGAGGACTAAAACATTCATTATTTACTATATAAAATGAATACTAAAACATGTGAAACAGTCGTATTTGTAGTGAAGTAAGAGATAATGTTCTCCGTCAAACGTTGCCTGTTCTAACTATTTTCAATTTTTTCAACCATGAGGCAAAGATTAAACCGAAAAATCAAAATTGAAGATCACGATTTTCCAATATTTCTAATCCTTATAAAAGGAAATTATACTTTTCAAATTAATCTCTATTAAAAACGGGCAAAAATACAATATTATCAAATGCTAAGAAGCAAGTCTTTTAATTTTAATTTACAAGATAATCGGATGGTCATTTATCTATAATTTTATATTTCATTTTGTATTTACATAAGCAATGAAAGATAAATCAGGATCAATGATTTTACAATATCTTGCAAATCAACCATAAGATTATTTTACAGAAAACAGGTTATTCCATAGAAGAAAATAAAATTTCCCTATTTTTGCAATCTTAAAAAATGATTATGCGAAGTTTTGGAAGTGACAATAATTCAGGTGTACACCCTTCTATCATGGATGCCATTGCGAAAGCAAATTTTCATCATGCTTTAGCTTATGGGGATGACGATTGGACAGCAAGAGCCATTCAAAAAATAAAGGAAACTTTTGGTCACACAGCAGAAGTTTGTTTTGTCTTCAATGGAACGGGGGCCAATGTAATTGCCTTACGGGCATGTTGTCAACCTTTCCATGCCATTATAGCTGCAAAAAGTGCTCATATTGCGGTGGATGAATGTGGAGCTCCCAGTTTTTTAACTGGTGCCGCTATCAAAGAGGTGGAAACTTCTGATGGAAAATTAACTCCCGACTTAATCCGCCCGCTACTTCACGGATGGGGATTTGAACATCACTCACAGCCAAAGGTTGTGTATATTTCTCAATGTACCGAATTAGGAACGATTTATACAATTGAAGAGATCAAGCAATTGGCCGATTACATTCATCAATATGACATGTATTTGCATGTTGACGGCGCGCGTATTGCCAATGCAGCCGTCTCTCTTGAAAAATCTTTTAAAGAAATAACGGTAGATTGCGGTGTTGATATTCTCAGTTTCGGAGGAACTAAAAATGGTTGTATGCTGGCAGAATCGGTTATTATCAAAGCTAAATCATAGAGGGATTCCAAGAATTAGTGACCAATTTGAAGTATATCCGTAAACAATCTACGCAACTTTATTCGAAGATGCGATATGTATCGGCGCAAATTACGACCTATCTTGATCACGAACTTTGGCGCCAAAATGCAAAACAAGCCAATGAAATGGCACAATTGCTACGAAGTGGAATTGAAGAATTAGGAAAATTTACTTTTACACAACCCACAGAAGCCAATATTATTTTGGTAAAAATGGATCCGGATATAACCGAAAAGCTTTTGAGAAAACATTTTTTCTATATATGGGATGAAAATTCCCATGAAATAAGATTGGTTACTTCATGGGATACTACCGAACAGGATATTGAAAGATTCCTAATAGATTTGAAAAAATTGATTCGTTAGTGCTTTAGCCGCGAACGCTCATTCTTAAGATATTAATTTCAGCTTCAGTCAAAAAACGCCACTTCCCACGAGGAAGATCTCTTTTGGTAAGTCCTGCAAAAACAACGCGATCAAGTTTTACCACTTCATACCCTAACGATTCAAAAATCCGTCTTACAATTCTATTTTTTCCGGAATGGATGGTAATACCTATATCTCGTTTTGACTCTCCTACATAAGAAACCTCATCAGGAATAACGACTCCATCGTCCAATTCTAATCCGTTGCGAATGGCTGCCATATCAATACTTGCCAAATTTTTATTCAGTTCCACTCCATATATTTTACGCACTCCGTGTTGGGGATGAGTCAATTTTTTGGTCATTTCACCATCATTGGTAAAAAGCAATAATCCGGTTGTATTCTTGTCCAAACGTCCCACTGGATAAATACGTTCTTTACAGGCTCCGCGTACGAGTTCCATCACATCTTTCCGATCACGGTCATCACGGGTTGTTGTGATATAATCTTTAGGTTTATTCAATAATACATAGACTGGTTTTTCTCTTTGAAGTATTTTGTCTTCATAACGTACCTCATCGGTAGGCAAAACTTTATGTCCCAATTCCGTGACAATTTCTCCATTCACCCGAATTGCACCCGTTTCAATCAAAGTGTCAGCGTCTCTGCGGGAACAAATACCAGCATTGGAAATATATTTATTTAAACGTATAGGACCATATTTTTCATCATACTCCAAAGATAAAATCTTCTGTTTTTGGGGAGATTGACGTCCTTCTCTTTTTCTTTTAGCTACAATTTCGGTTAAAATTTCCGATTCGGCTGTAACATCGCGACGGCGTCTTTTAGGTCTGTCATCACCATCTCTGCGGGGTCTCTCTTCTTCGCGACGTGCAGAATAGGGCCTGGTAGATCTCTCATCACTCCGTCCTGTGCGTGCAGGGCGATCATCAAACTTACGATCTCGGCTGCCTTCTCTGCGAGGTCTCTCTTCTTCGCGACGTGAAAAAGACGGTTTTGCTGCAGCATCATCTCTTTTGATACGAGCACGTCGATCACTGCTGCCACCTTCTCTAACTTTTCGTCCACTGCTTCCTGAGCGTACTTCTCTACCTTCAGTATCCGATTTTTTCCCTTTAAATTCTCTTTTCTTTGGTTTTTCTTCCATAATAATAAATGTACAATACTTTTAAATATCAAGCATTTAAATCATGCTAATAATCAGTATTTTCAGTTTGCAAAAATACTATTTTTTTTGTTTAAATTTAATTTTTTGTATGATAATGACTTAAATCTTTTTAAGCAGTTTCGGGGAAACACTGAATAGATCGAACTAAAACAGTTTTTCTCTTTCCAAAGAAATGAATATGCCCCATGAAACGAATGATTTCATTTCGGGTTTTGTACCATAAAAAAGCGGTTCAACATTCATTACATGATTATTACAAGTTTTTACAAGGAAGTGATTTTTTACGAAAAGAGAAACTTCCTAAAAACAGGAAATCTAAAAAAATAGTATCTTTGCCGCCGTATCTATTAATGAATTTAAACAGAAAACTATGACTGATTACGAATTGAAGTACAAAGTTGCCGATATGAATTTGGCAGAATGGGGAAGAAAGGATATTGAAGTTTCCCAAAAAGAGATGCCTGGTTTAATGGCTATCAGAGAAAAATACGGTGATTCCAAACCTTTGAAAGGGGTTAGAATTATGGGATCTTTACACATGACCGTTCAAACGGCCGTATTAATTGAGACCTTGGTTCATCTTGGAGCTGAAGTAAGATGGTGCAGTTGTAACATTTTTTCCACTCAAGATCACGCTGCTGCTGCTATTGCTGCTGCTGGTGTACCTGTATTTGCATGGAAAGGTGAAACCCTGGAAGAGTATTGGTGGTGTACCAACCAAGCCTTGTCATTCCCTAACGGAAAAGGACCTCAATTGATTGTAGACGATGGTGGTGACGCCACTCTCCTGATTCATACCGGCTATAAAGCCGAAAAAGATGCTTCCATTTTGGATAAAAAACCGGAGTCAGCTGAAGAGTGTGTCATTTTGAATACGTTGAAACAAATTTTAAAAGAAGATAATCAACGTTGGCACAAAACCGTTGCCGACTTGAAAGGTGTTTCTGAAGAAACCACTACTGGTGTTCATCGGTTGTACCAGATGATGGAAAACGGAGAATTGCTGATCCCTGCCATCAATGTCAATGATTCGGTTACCAAATCAAAATTTGATAACAAATACGGTTGTCGCGAATCATTGGCCGATGGAATCAAACGTGCCACCGATGTGATGTTGGCTGGAAAAGTAGTCGTAGTATGCGGATACGGTGATGTGGGAAAAGGTTGTGCACAATCCATGCAATCATATGGCGCACGCGTAATCGTAACCGAAATCGATCCTATTTGCGCATTACAAGCAGCCATGGAAGGTTTTGAAGTTAAAACGGTAGAAGACGCTCTTGAAGAAGGAAATCTTTATGTTACTACTACAGGGAATCGTGATGTAATCCGTGTAGAGCATCTATTGAAAATGAAAGACCAAGCTATCGTTTGTAATATAGGTCATTTTGATAATGAAATTCAGGTTGGTGCTTTTGAAGCCCTTCCAGAAATTAAAAAACGTACCATTAAACCACAAGTTGACGAATATATCTTCCCCGACGGGCACTCTATCTTTATTTTGGCAGAAGGTCGTTTGGTAAACTTAGGTTGTGCTACAGGACATCCTTCCTTTGTGATGAGTAACTCATTCACCAACCAGGTAATGGCTCAAATAGAGTTATGGAAAAATAATTATGAAATAGGAGTTTATAATCTTCCTAAACATTTGGATGAAGAAGTAGCCAGACTTCATTTATCAAAAATCGGTGTCAAACTAACCACTTTAACCAAAGAACAAGCCGATTATATTGGAGTTCCCGTTCAAGGTCCTTATAAATCTGATTTATACAGATACTAATAAAATCCATGTTTTCCTTTTAAAAACAGCACGAGATTCTTCCTTTCGGAGAGTCTTGTGCTGTATACATACCTATTGAATCTACTTTCATAATCTCAGACTTTACTTTTTTATTTCAGAAAGTGATGTTTCTTTAAACTTTTTTAATTATTTTTGCCGTCGCTAACCAAAAATAATGACATTATGAAAAAAATAGCTTTTTTAATACCCATTTTTACAGTGGTCATATTATTATTTGTTTGTACACAGTGTAAGGAAGATACCTCTTGTAAAATGAAAGTAACCTGTCGTTTTTCCACGAATGGAATAGATACGGGAGCAGTCGTTAAACATGCCTACGTAAAAGTAGGAAAAGAGACCAATGCGCCTTATGCAAAAACAGCAGGATATACCGACCAACAAGGTGTCTTTACACATACTTTCGAATTAGAAGCTTTGTTGGATGTAGTGGCAACCTATGTGGATTCAGTAGATGAAAACACCATCAACAAATATTCTGGAACAGCCCAAATAAAACTTATTGCAGGCGAGGAAGTGGAAAAAACAGTATTGTTAGTACCTTACGAAGACTAATCTATTTGTAGGTGAGTCTGATTACTACACAGAACACATCCAGCAAAACAAAATTTATTATTTTGAAGAAATCGTTTTTTAGTTTTCTGTTTCTTCTTATCTCTACTCTCTTTCTGTTTATCCTTATTTTTTTAAAAACTGATTCGGACCAAGGTGACCAATATATTCGCATCGCTTCCGAAAATGAGAAAAAAGAAGAAAATTGTATTCATGCGCTGATTTTTTATCATGCC
>JAVWBZ010000010.1:0-2169 GCA_036649255.1 Bacteroidales bacterium | reverse complement strand
ATGATTTACTTAAAGAACTTGGAAAATCTTTGAAAAAAAAGGTTATTATTACAATTAAAACCGATCCCAATGAAGTTTTTTTGGAAGCATTGACCGATCAATATGATATTGTGGCTATGGATTTCAATAAAGATCTCTTTTTTTCGAACCTCCTCACTCTTTCAGTTCCTCATTCCTATTCATACCCTGTTATTATTGAAAGAAAAAATCAAAAATGGGATCCTGCGAAAATACATCAATTATATATTCCTGCAAAATTTTCCATTGATATAGATCTGAATTTGCTATCTGATTCAAAACATTGGGAATTAACCCATGGCGACGACTGTACAACAGAAGAGTTATTCGAAAGATTGCAAAAAAATGAGGTAGATTATATCATTTCAGATTATAATTTAGCCATTACGCTACTTCCTTTTTATCCCGAATTAAAAATAAGAGATAAAGTAGGAAACAACTTTGAAAGAACTTGGACTTTAAATAGCAACAAACCGGCTTTGAATGACACCATTAACCAATGGTTGGAAGAATACAAGCAAAGCATTTCATACAAGTTATTGTGTAAAAAATACTTATCTCAACACTCCCCCATCATTTATCATTCATTCAAAAAATCCAAAGCTTATTATATTTCTCCATACGATAAAATAATAAAAAAATATGCTAAACAATACGGAATTGATTGGTTGTTTGTTTCCTCCATTATTTTTCAAGAAACAAAATTCGAAAGTAAATTAACAGGCTTAGGTGGAAGTTTCGGTTTGATGCAAATGATGCCTGAAACAGGGAATCGATATGGAATTTCCGACACGTCAACAGTGGAAGAACAAATTAAAGCGGGCACCAAGCATTTAGCCTTTCTGCAAAAAAGATACCAAGAAGTGAAATCTCCCGATGAGATATTATACTTTGTTGCAGCCTCTTACAATGCCGGAACCGGACATATTCAGGATGCCCAATCCCTTTGTGAAAAACATGGGAAAGATCCATGGATTTGGAGGCATGTAGCACATTATCTGAAACTAAAATCACAAAAAAAATATTATTACGATCCGGTTGTACGGTGCGGTTATTTCCCCGGAAAATATACAGTACAATATGCCAATCAGGTAGTAGAAAGGTATAAAACTTATAAAGTAACATTGGAAAAATAGAATGCAATTTTATTTTTTATGATCTACCTACCAAATAAAGAATATCTTAACAGTTTAAAATAGATTACAAATGAAAATACTCATCATCGGTCGTGGAGGCCGCGAACACGCAATTGCTTGGAAAATAGCCCAATCTAATCTTGTTACCCAAATTTTCGTTGCCCCCGGAAATGATGGAATGAAACAACATTTCGATCTTGTTGACATCGATGAAAAAGACAATGCAAAGTTGTTACAATTTGCTCTTGATCATCAAATAGACCTTACTATAGTAGGGCCAGAAGTAGCACTCCTGAATGGTTTGGTGGATGATTTTAAAAAGAATGAACTCCCTATTTTCGGTCCAACCAAAGCAGCTGCCATGATTGAAGGGAGTAAACAATTTGCAAAAGAACTGATGGAAAAATATCATATCCCTACGGCTGCTTTTGCTACTTTTGCTACTTACCCGGAAGCCAAAGCATATCTGGCAAAAACAGGAGCCCCAATTGTCATAAAATACGATGGACTGGCTGCCGGAAAAGGAGTGGTCGTGGCACAAACCATGGAAGAAGCCGATCAAGCTTTACAGGATATGTTGCTTGACACCAAATTCGGAGAAGGAAAAGTTGTGATAGAAGAATTTTTGGAAGGTCCCGAATTTTCATTACTAGCATTGGTAAATGGAGAACAGGTTGTGCCATTGGTAATTGCTCAAGATCATAAGCGTGCTTATGATCAAGACAAAGGTCCCAATACCGGCGGAATGGGGGCCTACTCTCCCGTTTCGATTATTCCTGAAAAAGTTATCAAAGAATCAGTGGAAAAAATTATGAAACCGGTTGCAAAAGCAATGATCAACGAAGGATATTCTTTTTGCGGCGTACTTTACGGTGGATTGATACTGACCCAAACCGGCCCGAAAGTAATTGAATTTAATGCCCGATTCGGAGATCCTGAAACTGAAGTGGTTCTTCCGAAAATGAAAAGCGATTTGGTACAACATATTTTGGATCTTTTGGCACATCGTGAAACT
>JAVWBZ010000009.1:0-15506 GCA_036649255.1 Bacteroidales bacterium | reverse complement strand
AACAAGTAAAACAAATTTTTGATCCCCAACACCTTTTGAATACCGGCAAAATTGTAGATGCACCCAAGATGAATGAGCATCTGCGATATTCGGATCAGGAAGAGGGTGAAAAAGTAAATTGTCGATACGATCTTCACACTATTTTTGACTTTTCAGATACAAACGGCATTTTACGTGCCATTGAAAAATGCAATGGATCTGCCGATTGCAAAAAATCTCATCTTTTTTCGGGTGCCATGTGCCCCTCCTACCAAGCCACCTTAAACGAAAAAAATGCCACTCGTGCCAGAGCCAATATTCTTCGTGAATTTTTGACTCACTCCACTCAAAAAAATCCTTTTGACCATAAAGAAATTAAAAATGCGTTGGATACCTGTTTGGCTTGTAAAGCCTGCAAAAGCGAGTGTCCTTCCAACGTAGATATGACGAAACTCCGTGCCGAATTTCTATATCACTATTATCAACAACACCCACTTCCTTTCAGAAACTGGCTCATAGGTCATTATCCCTTATTCAATCAATGGGCGACTCCTTTCTCTGCCCTTTATAACTTCATCATTACAAACAAAACAATAGCTCCCTTATTTAAAAAAATGATGGGATTTGCCCCACAACGTTCCCTACCCACTATCCACTCTTTTACTTTAAAAAAATGGGCGCAAAAAAATATAGTTACCATTGAAGATCCTGTCAAAACCATCTATTTCTTCAATGACGAATTTACCAATACCAATGATGTACAAATTGGAATAGCAGCCATACAACTTCTTCAAAAACTTCATTATCAAGTACGCATCATTAACAATAAATTCTCAGGTCGCACTTATCTTTCTAAAGGATTATTAAAAAAAGCAAAAAAATTAGCTCAATATAATGTTTCTTTGTACTCTCTATGGATTACGGAAGATACGCCACTCATAGGGTTGGAGCCTTCTGCCATCCTTTCTTTTAGAGATGAATATCCTGAGTTGGTAAACGCTGAATTTAGAGAGAAAGCAAAAAAATTGTCAAAGAATGCTTGGATGATAGATGAGTTTTTGGCAGATGAATTTTCCAAAGGTCATATTTCGAAAGAACTATTTACGAAAGAAAAGAAAGAAATTTTATTTCATTCTCATTGTTATCAAAAAGCCTTATCCGATCCCGCAAAAAGCATTGATATGATGCAAATTCCAGAGAATTATCATGTTACAGAAATAAAATCTGGATGTTGTGGAATGGCTGGTGCCTTCGGCTACGAAAAAGAACACTATGAATTATCCATGCAAGTAGGAAATTTGGCCCTTTTTCCATCTATCAACAACAAGAACGAAGAAACAATTGTTACCGCTACCGGTACCAGTTGCCGACATCAAATTAAAGACGGCACGGGTGAAAAAACCATGCATCCGATAGAAGTATTGTTTGAAGCCATGCTTTAAAACAATATTAAAAAATGATAGACGTAAAAATATTAATCATATTTTTCTTATTTTTGCGACCTAAAAACAAAAAATAGATGTCAACAAGTTTAATTATTTATGCGGCATTAATAGTGGGAAGCATTGGTTTAATTGCAGCCGTTATTCTTTTTTTCGTTTCAAAAGCATTTCGAGTAATTGAAGATCCTCGTATCGATGAAGTTGCGGAAAAATTACCGGGTGCGAATTGCGGCGGATGTGGTTTTGCGGGTTGTAGAGCCTTGGCAGAAGCCATTGTAAAGGCAAATTCTTTAAACGGTTTGGAATGCCCGGCAGGCGGAAGTAGTGTGAGAGAACAAATTGCGACTTTGTTAGGATTGGAAGCGACTGTAACAGAGCCAAAAATTGCCGTCATTCGTTGTAATGGGAATCGTGAAAATGCACCGGCAAAAGTTTTATATGATTCTGCCCATACCTGTAATTTTGCGCAAATAGTTTTTGCCGGCGAAAATGCATGCCCTTTTGGATGTTTAGGTTGTGGAGATTGTGTATCCGTATGCCAATTTGATGCTATCCAGATGGATCCCCTCACCAAACTTCCGGTGGTAGATGAGAACAACTGTGTAGGTTGTGGTGCTTGTGTTAAAATTTGCCCTCGCAACATCATAGAAATCAGAAACAAAGGAAAACTCAATCGTAGAATATTTGTATCTTGTATGAACAAAGAAAAAGGTGTCGTAGCGAAAAAGAATTGTTCAGTAGCTTGCATCGGTTGTGAAAAATGTGTCAAAATTTGTCCTTTCAACGCTATCACGATAGAAAACCATCTTGCCTATATTGACTATAAGAAGTGTAAATTATGTAGAAAATGCGTTGCGGAATGTCCTACCGGTGCCATTCGCGATATCAATTTCCCTCCTAAAAGAGCTGAATCTGATTCCGTATCATAAAATAGCCTCACTTTTCTATTCATTCCTGCCTTTAATGAAATAAAAAACAAAACAATGAAAACATTCAAACTCGGTGGTATTCACCCTGAAGAAAATAAATTTGCTAATGTTCACCCCATTGAAATATTTCCATTACCTAAACAGGCAACCATTTTCTTAGGCCAGCATCTCGGTGTTCCATCTGTGGTTACCGTAGAGAAAGGAGATAAAGTAAAAGTGGGACAATTGATTGGAAAAGCGGAAGCCTTTATTTCTGCCAATGTGCATGCACCTGTTTCTGGTACAGTAGTCAAAATTGAGCCGATAGCCGACATCACGGGTTATAAAAGAAATGCCGTTATCATTGACACGGAAGGAGACGAATGGATGAATTCCATTGACACCTCACCCGATATCATTCGTGAAATCACGCTTGATAAATTTGAAATTATCCATCGAATGAAATCTTGTGGTATTGTAGGCTTAGGCGGTGCCTGTTTTCCAACCCATATCAAATACATGATTCCTCCTGATAAAAAAGTTGAATTTATTATCATCAACGGAGCAGAATGTGAACCTTATATCACCAACGATCACAGATTGATGCTGGAACATCCGGAACAATGCCTCATTGGAATCAGAGCCATGATGATAGCAAGCAAAGCTCCCGAAGCCCGTATCGGAATTGAAATTAACAAATCCGATGCCATCAAGATTTTCAGCAATCTGGTAAAAGATTTTCCCGGCATCAAGGTAGTACCTTTGAAAACGAAATATCCTCAGGGAGCTGAAAAACAATTGATCAAGGCACTCACCAACCGTGCCGTTCCCAACGGAAAATTGCCCATTGAAGTTGGCTGTATCGTCAATAATATGTCAACGGCTTATGCCGTATATGAAGCCGTACAAAAGAATAAACCCATTGTGGAAACCGTGACCACCGTTTCGGGAAAATCATTGGAAAACAGAAAAAATTACCGGATCAGAATAGGCACACCCATTATGGATGTGCTAAAGAGTGTAGGTATTCCGGAAAATACAGGAAAAATTATTTGGGGAGGTCCCATGATGGGAAAATCCATCTCCAACACACAAGCCTATGCCATGAAAGGAATGTCAAGTTTATTGTTCATGAGCGACTTGGAAAGTAAGCGCAGTGAAATATCCAATTGTCTTCGTTGCGGAAAATGCGTATCGGCTTGTCCCATGGGATTGGAGCCCTACTTGTTGCAGACCTATGCCGAATTAAGAAGATATGAACAATGTGCCGATAACGGCATTATGAATTGCATGGAATGCGGTTCTTGTTCTTTTGGATGTCCTTCACACCGACCATTATTAGATTATATACGAGCCGGAAAAGTAAAGACCGGCCTGATGCTCAGAAACAGAAAATCATAAATGGGAAACATCAACTACAAATTTTCAGTACCCATCCAAATTAAAATGAGTGATTTGGATCCCTACGTTCATGTCAATAATGGTTTCCAATGCAACTATTTCGATCATGGCAGGAGTTGTTATTTTGAACATCTCTTTGGAGAAAGAATAGACTGGACTCAATTGGAAATGGTACTTGTGCATATTGAACTTGATTTTTATCACAGTATTGATTCTCACGATCAGATTATTTGCGAAAGCAAGATATATGAACTTGGAAACAAAAGTTTCAAAATGATTCAACAAATTCGGGATCTTGACACCAACATCATCAAAACCGTTTGTAAAAGTGTAGTAGCAGGATTTGATAGGCAAAAACATATTGCTATTCCCATTCGAGAAATTTATAAGCAAAAGATGCGGGAATTTGAAGGCTTATAAAGTATTTATTGCTTGATTTTCAACATTTTTCTTTTTATCCACAACCAAGTTCCAAAGATCAACGACAAAGCAGCCAAAGCCATTGCAATACGTGCAATATAATCACCATGTTTCACATAAAACGTTATCTCATCATTCGGATAAACCGTTTGTTTAATGACCGTTCTTTCGTTGTAATGGCTCTTTTGAACCACATCGCCACATTCGTCAATCACTCCCGATATTCCGGTATTGGCTGCACGCAAAATCGTACGACGTGTTTCAATCGCACGCAATTTGGAGAACAGAAAATGTTGTTTATATCCTGGCGTATTTCCCCACCAAGCGTCATTGGTAATGACCGTCATCAATTGTGCCCCATCTTTAACAAATCCTGCAAACAACTCCCCATAAACTGATTCGTAGCAGATCGGCGCCCCTACTTTACACGTTCCATTTAAAATCGTAGTATGAAATGCCCGCTGTGTCGTATCCACGCCTAACGAACCGCTGGGACCACCCAAGTCAATAACCAAATTTTCCAAAAAACCGAAAACTTTAGGAAACGGCATCTTTTCTACTCCCGGCACCAAACGGCTTTTATAGTAAAGTTCCGTACAACCATTTTTGTTATAACAGATCGATGTATTGTGCATGTCCATAAAATAACCATCTCCCCTATCTTTTGCCGTTTCGGTAGCTTTATGGTCATACATGTCGAACGTAGATAAACCGGCAATAATATTAAGGCGCGGATATTGATCAACGAGGCTGTCTAACAAGGCAAAACCGTAATAGTTATAGGTTTCTACAGGATAATTTTTCTGCAATAAAGCTGCTGCCGAAATGGTATGAGGAATGGCCGATTCAGAGCAAACCAATAATTGCGTTTTTTCCGTAATGGCAGGTACGGCTAATTGTAGTATTCGTACGGTATGATCTACATTAGTCAGGCTATATTGTTCTTCCCAAGGATCCGTATTTTGTTGAACAATCACCGCTTCCACCGGATTTATTTCTTTCATGTGGTCTTTGTGAGAACGGTACATGAAAACCGATATGACCAGGGGAATAAGCACCCATCCAAAAAAGAGGGCCATCTTATACCAAATAACTTTTTTACCGCTTTTAATAGTCTTCACGATGTAATAAAGAAAGAAATTAGCTCCAAAAACCCACAAGGTTCCTCCAAAAGTACCTGTAAATTCATACCATTGGACATATCGCGTACAAGGAGAAAAAACATTTCCAATATTCAACCAAGGCCATGTTAAATCCCAATGTAAATGAAGATACTCCCATGACATCCAAAAAGCGATCAAGGCAATTGGTTGGGCAATGATGGGCATATTTTGTTTTCTTGTCCAATGCCAAAGTCCAAATACCATTGACATGAAAAGAGCATTCAACACAAAAGCCGCAATTGATCCCGGAGGAGTGCTATTCCAAATCCACCATGTAGTAGCCACATTCCACAACAAAAAGGCGGGATAAGAATAAATTATTCCTTTCCATAAAGGTACTCTGCTCTCTTTTTGTAATAAAAAATCACTGATAAAAAACAAAGGTACAAAAGCAAAAAAGATCATGAAAGAAAAACCATTCGGGTTCCACGACAGCCACAATAATATTCCTGATAAAAGACTTAAAAGAAAAAGTTGATAGTTTTTCATAAAATTATGTTTGAGCAATAATATTGCTTAATAATATCCTGTTATTTGGAATGTTTTTTCTTAAAGGCTTCTATTCCGGAATCTAAAAATTTTATATAGCGATCCACATTTTTTTCGTAGTAGGTAGGGCCGGCCAAAACCGTACCGTCATAATCCACTATAAAATAGCAAGGTTGAGAATTTTCCTTATAAATCGTATTCTGGATGTACATATTTTTGCCTCCCAGCGTAGTAATAGGATCCCCTTCTTTGTCCAATATTTGTTCTTCTTTCTCTAATTGGATATTTTTATCATCCACATATAAGGCCACTACTACAAAATCATTGGCAAATTTATCGCGCACTTGTTTATCCACCCATACTGCATTTTCAACATTTCTGCAATTTACGCATCCATGACCTGTAAAATCAATAAACACCGGTTTATTTTGTTCTTTAGCCACTCTTAATGCCTGATCATAGTCGAAATATCCCTTAATTCCGTGAGGCAGGTGTAATTGATCGGCATACTTAGGAATTTCCGACAAACTAATGGTTTTGGCACCATTACCTGATTCGGTACGAACAATATGATTAATATCAAAATCCTGTGTCGTTACCGGAGGCAACCAGCCCGAAATAGCTTTCAAGGGAGCACCGAACATCCCCGGAATCATATACATTACAAAAGAAAAAGAAAAGATTGCTAGAAAAAATCTCACCCAACTTCTTTGAACCGGCATTTCATCGTCCATGGGGAAACGTATTTTCCCTATCAAATAAAATCCCAATAAACTAAAAATTACAATCCAGAAGGCAAGATAAACTTCACGATCCAAGAGCCCCCAATGATATGTTTGATCGGGAACATTTAAAAATTTAAGGGCAAAGGCTAATTCTACAAACGCAAGACAAACTTTTAATGTATTCATCCAACCGCCCGACTTGGGAAGATTTTTAAGCATGCCCGGGAAATAGGCAAAAATGGTGAACGGAATGGCAATTCCCAACGAAAATCCCAACATGCCAATAATAGGTTTCAAAAACGAACCTCCCGCAGAATTAAGGGCTACCGCACCGGCAATAGGCAACGTGCATGAAAATGAAACCAAAACCAAAGTCAGAGCCATAAAGAAAATACCTATCAAACCGCCTGCATTTTCCATTTTAGCCGATTTATTAACCCATTTACTTGGAAGGGCTATTTCAAAATAGCCGAACAGAGAAATGGCAAAAATAACAAAGATAATGGCAAACAGAATATTGGGAATCCAGTGCGTACTTACAATATTGGCAAAATCGGGTCCAAAGATCAAAGACAAAACAATGCCGATAAATACATAAATAACCACAATGGAAATTCCATAAAATGTAGCATGCAATTTAGCTTTACTGCCCGATTTCATAAAATAGGAAACCGTCATCGGGATCATTGGAAATACACACGGCATTAAAAGTCCCACCAATCCACCTAAAAAAGCCATGATAAAGAACGACCACATCGATTCCTCCTCTTTCACCTCATTTTCGGTAACACCAGAATCAATCGAATCGTCAGTGCTGTCGCCAATCACAATCTTTTCTTCGACTACCGTATCTTGCACAACGATCGGAATTATATTTTCAAAACCGGCCACTTCAAATGAAAATTTTCTGTCAATTGCCACGCATTTACCGTCAATACAAGCTTGACCGCTTAATTTTCCCTTTAATGTAAAAGGTTGAGGATTGTGAACCTTTATCTTTTGCTTAAAAGTAACTTTTTTCACAAAATATAACGAAGTGTCCTTGAACATCGGATCATAATGAGAGATCGGCTTGGGTTCCCAAACACCACCTTCACGGGAATAATCGGTAGCAGAGTTAAAAGTAAACACAATTGGTTGTTCCATACCATTGTTATGCGTTTGAGCATATAAATGCCAATTCGGTTTAATTTTGGCAATGAACTGCAATTCTGCAATGGAATCATTTACTTTAACCGTTTTAAACTCCCAATCTACAGGTGATTCCTGAGCATAAGCAACCAAATTAAAAGCTGCTAAAATCAAAACGGATACAAAGAAGAATAATCGTTTCATAATTGATTAATTTTTGGGTGGCAAATATACTAAAAAACTTATTGAAGATTTAAGAAATTTATTGTCTTCGATCATTCAATCGACGGAAAAGTTCATTCTTTCCCATTTTTGATAAAAGTTTCTGAATCAGCATTTTATTTTCTTTTTTATGATAAAAGAAGAAAAGATGTTGCTCTTTCTTTTCTTTGACCGTCTTAGCTACTGAAACTTTCTCTTTGGAATAAGGATCATAACCTAAGAAATACATGGCCGTGGAATAGGTCATGGGAGTTGGGGTAAAGTCTTGTACCTGATCTGTCATCAAATGATGTTCTTTGGCTTCTATTGCCAATTCCGCCATGTTAGCCACCGTACAACCGGGATGCGACGAAATAAAATAAGGGATCAACTGTTGTTTTTTACCTGATTTACGGTTTGCTATATTGAATTTTTCCAAAAATTGCAAGAATTTATCAAAATTGGGTTTTCTCATTTTTTTCAAAACGGAAGAAACGGTGTGTTCGGGTGCCACTTTTAACCGTCCGGAAACATGATGCTGAACCACCTCGGTTAGATAATCCGACAATCCGTTTTCCCTATCCATGTTATAGCTTTCGGCAATTAACATATCATAACGAATCCCACTTCCAATGGTAATCTGTTTAACCCCTTCCATTTTTTGAACTTTCCTATACAGATTGATCATTGGATGATGATCGATATTTAAATTTTTACATACCAACGGAAATATACAAGAAGGGCGTACACACTGTTTACAACGAGTTTCATCTTTGCCATTCATTTGGTACATATTGGCAGAAGGCCCCCCTAAATCGGAAATATGTCCTTTAAAATAAGAACGATGTGAAAGATCTTCAACCTCTTTCAAAATTGATTTTTCGGAACGGGAAGCCACAAATTTCCCTTGATGAGCCGCAATGGCACAAAAACTGCAACCACCAAAGCAACCACGATGAATATTAATCGAATTTTTAATCATCTCAAAAGCAGGAATCTCACCTCTACTCACATATTTAGGATGGGGGGCATTCATCATTTTATCAAAAAGGGCAAACTGATCGGCTTCTTCTTCAGTTGCCACAGGATAAGGTGGTTGTATCACCAAGTACTCGTTTTGGTACGGTTGGATTAAGATCTTCTGTATTTTTTTATTCGATTCCGTTTCAAAAGTAACAAAATTTTCACCATAAAAACGTTTATCCTGCAACTCTTTTTGATAAGGATGTAACCATATCACATCTTCCCGTTCTTTATACGGGACAATGTTTTTTTCAACATAAGCTACCTGTTTACACGACTTCACACTTTGCCGCCAATCATCCGATTGGAAAGATTTTACAAGATCTATCATGGGTTTCTCTCCCATGCCATACACCAATAAATCCGCTTTACTATCAAGTAACACGGAAGGTTTTAAGGTATCGCTCCAATAGTCGTAATGTGACAATCTACGCATAGATGCTTCTACCCCTCCAATGACAACAGGAACATCGGGATAAAGTTTTTTTACAATATTGCAATAAACCACCGTTGCGTAATCGGGTCTGAAACCTGCTTTACCACCTGCCGTATAGGCATCGTCACTTCGCAACCTTTTATTAGCCGTATAATGATTCACCATCGAATCCATATTTCCGGCCGTAATGCCAAAAAACAATTTTGGGACACCTAATTTTTTAAAATCCCTCCAATCATCCTGCCAGTTAGGTTGCGGTAATATGGCCACCTTTAAGCCACATCCTTCCAATATTCGTCCAATCACAGCCACTCCGAAAGAAGAATGGTCAATATAGGCATCACCCGTGATTAAAATTACATCCAATTCGTTCCATTGCAAATAGTCAAGTTCTTTTTTAGTAATCGGTAAAAAATGCTTAGAAGTTATCATAATAAAATTTGATGCAAAGATACAATTAGTTATCTAAAAAATTAAATTTAAAAAATAGAATCTTACTATATTTTTCAAGGAAAAATGAAAGGAAAAACAGTTGAATTTTTCACCTTATCATTCGCGCATTCTAAAGGCATAAATCAATTTGATAAAACACAAAAAATGAGATCTAAAACACTGTTTCATTTTTTTGATTGTCTTAGAAAAGTGGGTGCAAAATGGATGAAAGTCTAATAAAATAAAAGAATAAATATTTCTGATATAGGTTCATTTTTTTATTGAATAATTAATAAGAATGAAAATTAAACAATTTGGGTTTTTATGTGTTTACTGTTCACTTTTTTCTTATTTTTGCACTTTCGAAAATTTGAAAAAACTTTTTAATGTATAACCTAAATTAACAAACGATGAAAATTAGCATTAAACCATTGGCAGACAGAGTTTTAGTAAAGCCTGCTGAAGCTGAACAAAAAACTGCGGGTGGGATAATTATTCCCGATACCGCTAAGGAAAAACCTCAAAAAGGAACTATCGTAGCCGTAGGACCGGGTAAAAAAGATGAACCAATGAATTTAAAAGCGGATGATATTGTACTTTATGGAAAGTATTCCGGCACAGAAATTCAATTTGACGGTGAAACTTATCTTATCATGAAAGAAAGCGATATTTACGCGACTCTTTAGATCAATGAAACAAGTTTGTCCTTTCAGGCAAAAGCTACCTATAAAAAGCATCTGCTCTACTTTATAGATTAAACATTATTAAAATAACAATTTAAAAATAAAAACAATGGCAAAACAAATCATGTACGATTGGGATGCACGCGAAGGTTTAAAAAAAGGCGTGGATTCATTGGCAAATGCAGTGAAAGTTACCTTAGGACCCAAAGGTAGAAATGTTATTATCGATAAAAAATTCGGAGCCCCTCAAATTACAAAAGACGGTGTAACCGTAGCAAAAGAAATTGAATTAAGCGAAGCTGTCGAAAATATGGGTGCTCAAATGGTAAAAGAAGTAGCTTCTAAAACCAATGACCAAGCCGGTGATGGTACTACTACCGCAACCGTGTTGGCACAAGCAATTTTTAACACCGGTTTGAAAAACGTAACAGCCGGAGCCAATCCAATGGATCTTAAACGCGGAATTGACATCGCAGTAACCGCCGTTGTAGCAAACCTTAAATCTCAATCAAGTGAAATCGGCGAAAATCCGGAAAAGATTGAGCAAGTAGCCACTATTTCAGCCAATAACGACAAGGCGGTGGGTGAAATGATTGCCGAAGCAATGCAAAAAGTAAAAAAAGAAGGTGTCATTACCATTGAAGAAGCCAAAGGAACCGAAACAAATGTGAAAATTGTAGAAGGAATGCAATTCGACAGAGGTTATATCTCTCCTTATTTTATTACCGATACGGAAAAGATGGAAGCCGTATATGAAACTCCTTATATTCTGATTTATGACAAAAAAATCAGCAATATGAAAGAATTTTTGCCTATTTTGGAAAAAGTGGTTCAGACAGGTCGTCCATTATTGGTTATTTCCGAAGATGTTGAAAGTGAAGCATTAGCCACTTTAGTGGTAAACAGACTTCGTGGCGGATTAAAAATCGTAGCCGTGAAAGCTCCCGGTTTTGGTGACAGAAGAAAAGAGATGTTAGAAGATATCGCGATCTTAACAGGCGGTTATGTTATTTCCGAAGAAAAAGGATTCAAACTGGAAGATACTACAATAGAAATGTTAGGTAATGCCGAAAAAATTACAGTAGACAAAGATAATACGACCATTGTAAGCGGTAAAGGTGAAAAAGCCAATATTGACGCTCGCATTGCACAAATCAAAGCCCAAATTGAAAAATCCACTTCAGATTATGATCGCGAAAAATTACAAGAACGCTTGGCTAAATTAGCCGGTGGCGTTGCTGTTATTTACGTGGGAGCTGCTTCCGAAGTAGAAATGAAAGAAAAGAAAGATCGTTACGATGATGCATTACATGCAACCCGTGCCGCTATTGAAGAAGGAATCATTCCTGGGGGTGGTGTAGGTTACATTCGTGCCATCGATTCGCTTGATAAAGTAACCGTGGACAATGAAGATCAAAAAATAGGTGTTGAAATTATACGTAGAGCCTTGGAAGAACCGCTTCGGCAAATTGTAACCAATGCAGGCAAAGAAGGTTCTGTAGTGGTAAATGCCGTTAAAGAAGGTAAAGGAAATTACGGATACAATGCCCGTACCGAAGTTTATGAAGACTTGATCAAAGCAGGTGTAATTGATCCAACGAAAGTGACACGTATAGCTCTCGAAAATGCTGCTTCTATCGCCGGAATGTTATTAACTACCGAATGCGTATTAGCAGAAATCAAAGAAGAAACTCCTGCCATGCCAATGGGCGGCGGAATGCCGGGCGGAATGCCGGGAATGTACTAAGCAATAGAAATTCCTAAAATAAAAAAGGCTGTCCAGAAAATCGGACGGCCTTTTTTATTTTAATGTATGGTAAATCAATTAACAAATAAAAGATTATGACTATTTGCAAATTTAAAGAAATTGATGGAAAAGCAAGCTCTAAGGATTGCAGTAAAAAGCCTTTAAGGCAGTAGTTTTTTGAGGCAATGCCCCTTCTTTGCTTCCTCTTTCCTTTCACCTTTAGATGTTTATTGGTCAAGGTAAATTTAGTGGGCAAATCTCTTTATGGTATCAAAAACATATCCGTAAATATAGAAACTGCTATCCTGTTCGTGAATAATAAACCACTTATTAGCAAAATCTTCCGTGGGATACAAGAGGTGAAAATCTTGGCTGGGCATGTATCCCTGTCCCAATAAAATAGCAGTTTCTTTGGTCTCTTTGTTATAGGCCTTATCAACCATCATCATACAATGCCCAGGAGAGCCACCTATAATGAAAAAATCACCTATTTCTATCTCATTGATATCTACGGGTATAGATGTCTTATTTAAGGAAAGGGTGCCTGCATAATAATAAATAAAAGTTAAATACGAATCGAATACTTCCCTGGTAAATCCTTTTTCTCCCGAACAGACCCATTGTGTCTGATTGCCCCCCGATACTTTTACTCTATAACCTGCTGCAAATTTGCTGAATGGAACCACCATGCCATTGGTAATGGTAAATATGATTTCATCATATCTTTTTTCGGCATACAGGTATTCCGCCCTTATTTTCATTAACATGTCGGCACATTGTAAAATATCTTCTTTGGTTAAAGCAATGTCATACACTCCAACGATCTCGTCGGGATAGTGCATTGTATCACCACTGTAGGAAACTACACTACTTTCACACGGTTTAAGCGGTAAGGTGAGTATATATTGCTGAAACGAATGATCATCGTACTCTTTTCTTTCAAAACCGCTAGGAACTGCAATTCTGTCGCGAACCGTCATTCCTTGGCAAGAATCAACGAAAAACAAATCTATTGTTGTTGCAGGCTTGTTTTGCCGGTCAACTTCCGCTATTTTGGCATTGCAACAGATAAAGAAGATTGAAATGGATAATAGACTTATTGGGATGAAAGGTGTATGATACATAAAGCGAAAATTTAAAATTATTATAATTTTTTAGAATAGCATTCTAATTTTAAACGACCAAAATGTCGTCGTAGTATATGGAAATATTAAAATATAAGAGAATTCGGTAAAAATTACAACCATAATATCTCCATTTTTTTACATTTTTTTACAAGATTTTTTAATTAATGGGGCTGAAAAATTTCAAATATTTAATAATAAGCTTATTATTTCTATCTATCACTTTTTATCTCTAAGTTTCCTATCCAACCACTATTTTTTTTATTTTCTTTTTTTTGGCCTCTTTACTTCGTCACTTGTTTATTTCATATACTTTGCTTTCCTCCTTTCTTGATTCAATATCGTTATTTTCCGTCCACCTCCCAGCTCAGATCGCTGCTACTTTCAGTTTTGCAAGTTGAAAAGCCGATCTATAAAATAGTTCAAACTGTAAGAATATTTGTAAAATAATAAGATCTTGCCAGATGCATCCTCGGCATAATGTTTTACCGTTTCGTATTCAATTTGATATCCTCTATAATATGATGCAATTTCCCAAGCATCACCATTTGGTTCTGTTCGGGTAAAGGTAAATACTCCTTAAACTCCTAACTGTATAAATAAAAAAGTTGGTTTTTCATTTTCATTTAATAGGTAAATATTCATTTTAATCTACTTGGTAGTTGGTGAACAAAGGATGTGCCAAGAGCGTTTTTCGCTTTTTTGAAATACTGGCAACAGAAATGTTGAAGCTTTCCAGCGTGTGGATACTCGCACCTGAGGTTATTGCCCACCGCAAATAGGAATACTCAATGGCGGCAGGTTAATGAGCATAGGTGTATTTTACACATTTGATTCTTCTTTGTTTTATACAAAAAACAAATCTTGAATATGCGCTTATTTTTTACTTGGCAATGGTCATGAAGAAGTAAAAATAATGTATCTTTGCCCATCTAATTTCAATCGCTTTGCAAAAACCATTGGCAGAAATATTGCGACCGAAGTCTATAGAATGCTACATCGGGCAAGAACACCTGATGGGCAAGGGAGCTGTTTTGCGCACGGCCATTGAAAACGATACCCTTCACTCCATGATTCTATGGGGGCCTCCCGGTGTGGGAAAAACTACCCTGGCACTCCTGATTGCCGAAGTTACCGGTGCCGATTTTTATATGTTAAGCGCCATCAGTTCGGGTGTAAAAGAGATAAGAGAGGTAATAGAGAAAGCAAAATCTTCCGATCGAAAGTCCATTTTGTTTATCGACGAAATTCATCGCTTCAGCAAGGCACAGCAAGATTCTTTGTTGGGAGCGGTAGAACAAGGGGTGGTAACCCTCATTGGAGCCACCACCGAGAATCCTTCTTTTGAAGTGATTTCTCCTTTGCTTTCACGATGTCAGGTTTATGTGCTGAAAAATCTTGAAAAAGAACACCTTGAAAAAATCATTGAAACGGCCAAGCTTTATTTGGAAAATCATCTTGCCTGTGAAATGAATATCATTGAAAATGAAGCGTTATTACGGATATCGGGAGGTGATGCTCGTAAGTTAATCAATGCTATTGAGTTGGTGGCATGGGCAATAAAACCGCAAAAAGGTAAGATTCTCATTGACAATGACACGGTTTTAAAAATTATTCAAAAAAATCTGGTCATTTATGATAAAAAAGGAGAACAACACTACGATATTATATCGGCCTTTATCAAATCAATCAGAGGAAGTGATCCGAATGCAGCCCTCTATTGGATGGCTCGGATGTTGACGGCTGGAGAGGATCCGCTTTTCATTGCCCGTCGTATGATCATTCTGGCTTCTGAAGACATCGGAAATGCCAATCCCAACGCTTTGTTGTTAGCTAATAACTGCTTTCAAGCAGTGCATCATATCGGTATGCCCGAAGCACGAATTGTGCTGGCACAAACAGCTATCTATTTAGCCTCTTCGCCCAAAAGCAATGCTTCTTACAAAGGCATTGAAGAAGCCATTGAATGGGTAAATAAAACGGGCGATCTGCCGGTTCCACTGCACATTCGAAATGCTCCTACCCAGCTGATGAAAGATATAGGATACGGCACCGGTTACCAATATGCACATGCTTACGAAAATAATTTTGCAGAGCAAGAATTTTTACCCTCCTCCATTGGTGGGAAAAAGTTTTATGAACCACAAAACAATCCACGTGAAAACGAGCTGAGGCGTTATTTGAAAAATTGTTGGAAAGATA